>JAISPK010000143.1 GCA_031274985.1 Coriobacteriales bacterium
TGATCCATTTTATTGCCGGCGTGCGCCTGCCTATCAGAGTTTACGTTATGGCATGGTTTATCCTGCTGGTGCTGGCTGGCGTTGCGCGGTTCTTTTTTCGCTACTGGCGCGTGGGCAAGAAAACTCTGGATCAACGACCGGCAACAACCATCAGGCGACGGACCCTCGTCGTAGGCGCAGGAGAGACCGGCTCACTCACCATCAGGCGTATGGTTGATGGTGACTACTTCATGCAGGGCGACCCGGTTGTTGTCGTAGATGACGATAAAAGCAAGCACGGCCTGCGTATCCACAAGGTCAAGGTTGCCGGTGACACTGAAATGATCTTGGATCTGGTTAAAACCTACAATATCGAGCAGATCGTTGTTGCCATCCCCTCGGCTTCTCCTGAGCAGCGCAAACACATCTATGACCTGTGCATTCAAACCGACTGCAAGCTCTTGACGCTGCCCAACGTGAGGGACCTGCGCATGGATGAGCTTGAGGGAGTCCGGCTGCGCGAGGTTGATCTCTCTGACTTGCTGAGTCGCGACGAGGTCAAGCTCAACGAGCACATGGTGGCCGGGTATCTGGCCGGCAAGCGAGTCCTGATAACCGGCGGCGGTGGCTCCATTGGCTCAGAGCTCGTGAGACAGATGGCCATTGTAGAGCCACGCCAGATCATCGTCTTTGATAATTATGAGAATACCGCCTATGAGCTCGAGCTGGAGATGCGGGACAAATACAGCAATCTGGACTTTAGGGTCGAGATCGGCTCTGTGCGCGACGAAGGGCGCCTGCACCAGCTATTCCAGACCTATCAGCCCGATGTTGTTTTTCATGCTGCGGCGCATAAGCATGTGCCGTTAATGGAGATAAATCCCCGCGAGGCAATCCTTAACAACGTTTTTGGCACGCTTTCTACGGCCAAGGTTGCCCACGAGCATAAGGTAAAAAGCTTTGTCTTTATCTCTACCGACAAAGCGGTCAACCCCACCTCGGTTATGGGCGCAACCAAGCGCCTGGGCGAAATCATCATTCAGCACTATGCAAAACTCTCTGAGACCTGTTTTGCCGCGGTGCGTTTTGGCAATGTGCTGGGCTCAAACGGCAGCGTGGTGCCCATGTTCAAAAGACAGATTGAGGAGGGTGGCCCGCTGACGGTCACCGACCCGGAGGTAACCCGGTACTTCATGACGATTCCTGAAGCCTCGCGCCTGGTGCTGCAGGCTGGCAGTCTGGCCAGAGGAGGAGAGATCTTCATCCTCGAGATGGGCGATCAGGTCAAGATCGTCGACCTGGCTCGCAAGATCATCCGTCTTTCGGGATTACGCCCGGATGTGGATATCAAGATCAAGTTCGTAGGGCTCAGGCCCGGTGAAAAGCTCTACGAAGAACTGATGATGGACGAAGAGACCCCGCTGAGTACCAGCGTCAAGGGTGTTATGGTGTCAAAGACTTCTGCGCAAATTTCTGAAGGACTCTTTGAAGGGCTGGAAACACTCAGAGAATGCCTGGAAGGGGAGCCTTCAGAGATCATTAGCTGTCTGGGCAAACAGGTCCTGACGTATTGCCCCACACCAATCGAGGGTCAAACGTCCTGAAGTCCCCGGCACGCAACGAAAGCCAACCCTAACCGTTACTCCGGCGTGATTGCCTCAGTACCAGCGTAAAAATCATACGTGGCCACCGTGCAGGTGATAAAGACACTGGCATCGGTGAGCGATTTTACGCCGTAGACATCCTTAAAGAGACAGGCGGCAATCTTAAAATAGAGGATGCGATCACCGTCAACGACCTTCTGCCCCTGGATGACCCGGTTGCCTCGTGAATCGAGACCCTGAGCAGAGACGGTCACGGTTTCTCCCGAAAGCCCCTGCAGCTCTGCAAGGTGAGCCATCTCGTCGTGGATACCGGTGGTATTGAAGTTAACGTACTTGAGCTTGTTCCAGCTGCCGTATTCACCACGGGCCATATCCAGCACATAGGCACCATTGAAATACTGGGTCAGCTCCTCCGGCGAATAGGCGTTGTAAGAACCCTCGTAGTAGCCCTGCATCAGAGAGTCGGACATCTCCTGGGGCATGCTTACGAGCTCACTGCTCACTGCTCCGGTGTCCAGCGAGTCCGGCTGGTAGCGGGCATTGGTATACACAAACTGACCTGCCTCGGTGAGGGATGCTGCCGTGTCTTCAATAGTGTAGTCAACCAGATTTACCAGTATGGGGAGGCGCGAATCGAGCATCTGGCGCGTCTGTGCCTGGGTAATGCCAAATTCGGTGCCACCGGGGCCAAGTGAGATCGAAGACTTGAGACTATCGGTTAAATAGTACATCAGGCAAACACCCACACAGATAAAGAGCGTGGTGGCAAGGATCACAACCGGAAAACGCGACGCCAGGCTGTGTGCCTTTCCGCCACCTCTGATGCGGTAGGTTGGTCGCTTGATATTAACAGGGCGATAGTTGCTTGCCGAGAGGGGAGCCATGCCGGAGGCAGAGGGGCTCAGGGTGCTTCGGGTGTCTCTGGCGGCGGGGGCTGGGACACCGGGTGTGTTGCGCGGCGCTTTTGCTGCAACAGAGGTGCTGGAGCCGCTTCGAGCAGTCTTGCCGGGAGCACCAGCGCCACTTGCAGCGCCGGGAGCCCTCCGCGTGCGTGGTTTTTCCGGGGCTTTCGACTCCGGATTTTCGGCAGCACCGCTCGCGGAGCGAGATCTCGATGCGCGGGGCTTTGCTGCCGTTGCGTTTGTCGGGGGTACGTTGCTGATCATCTCATCGAGCAAATTGCCCTTGGGAGACTGAGACGGGAGAGTGCCGGCCGTTTGCCCGGAGTCCGGGCTACCCGCTCCGTCGGCCAGGAGGGCTTCCTCCTGAGCAAAGGGCAACTCCGGATAGGGCATACCTGCCTGCCGGTAGTCCATCGTCGCATTAGGGTCAAAAGAGGATTCTCCGTCGGGTGCTGAAGCCTTTGCCAGCGACTCTTCAAGGTCAAGTGCGTTGATAAGACCGGTGAGGTTGAGTTCAGTCTCGTCAGCGTTTGCCGCGGAGATTTTCTTCTTTGTCATAGTACGTCCTTGTTCTAATCAACGAGAGTGCCTACTTCACAGTGCGACTATTATAAACGATGGAAGATTACTCTGCGCGAGTACGCCAAACAGCAGGCAGTTGCGGCTGCAGGATGCCACTCGCGAACAGCACTAATGTTCTGTCTGTACAAACGAAGACTGGATTGCCTACACTAAAAACTACAATCTTGTATTATGATTATGGTGATTTCAAGCAAGTTTGACTCAGGAGTTTTTTGTAACAGGCAGCTGATTTGAATGGGAGATGCTATGTCCAACACACTGTTTATTGCCGGATTAGGCGGAAGAATTTTCAACAATACTTTAAGAGCCTTAGCAGACCAAGGGGAGCTCGTTCAACTCAAGGGTGTCAGCGCTTCAGGCATAAAGGACCTGCTCGAGATCTCTGAGAAGATCGAGCACGATTCTACGCACCGCTTCTTTTCGTACGACGTGTATTCCCGCGAGGTAGCCCAAGGTGAAAAGATCAGCGAGGGACACTTCGGGTATCTGGTCTTTGCCGACCGGGGCTCGGTTCTTGAGAAGCGAGAGCCTGTCTTTAAGCACGAAGTCCCCGTATTTGCGGCGTCCGATCCCTCTACGCTACCCCTCTCCGAGATGGGCATCGATGTTGCCATCGATGCCACCGGTAAGTTCCTCACCAAAGAAAAGGCGCAGACCTTTCTTACGGCCGGCGCCAAGAAGGTCATCATGAGCGCACCGGCTAAAGATGACACCCCTCTGGTGTGCTTTGGCATCAACGACGAGGCCGACACCGGTCTGGCCATCGTTTCACGCGCCAGTTGTACCACCAACTGCGCCGCTCCCATCGTCAAGGCTTTGTCCCGCGACTACGGCATGCCCAAGAATATCTTCCTCAATACTACCCATGCCATTACCAATTCGCAGCTTTCCTTAGACGGAAACGCTTCAAAGTTCGCCAACGGTTTTGGCTGTATGGACAACATCGTCGTAACCGACACCGGTGCCACCAAAAGTCTCCAGCGCATGTTTCCGGGAATCGAGAACACCTTTGGTATTTCGTGCCGTGTGCCGGTGACCGATGGCTCGATCCTCTCTCTGGTGATGGAATACGACGAGGGCAAGCTCACTAAAGAGCTCAACAAAGCAAACGTTTTGGAGGCTCTGCGCGACTTTGAGGCAAAGCACCCCATCAACCTGCGCATATCGCATAGGCGCACCATGGTCTCTACCTACGTCATCGGCAGAGGCATCGGCTCGATCATTGCTCCGGGACAAATCGAGGTTCTCGGCAATATCGTGCACGTGGTTGCCGGCTATGACAATGAGTATGGCTATTCCTATCTGCTTGCGATGTCTGCGCTCAAGGCCCCCTTGCCCCAGTAGGAACGATCTTGCCCTCAGACGAATATGTGTTGTGCTCTTCAGGCGAGACAGGTCTGACCACCGCGGTTTTCTGCGCCTTTAACACGGTTGTCACGCTTCAGTCACCTGACGGCCAAAAGCTGGTTGCCCCCGCTTTTGCCCGGGCGAGGGACGAATGTCACCGGTTTGAGGGTCTCTTTTCCCGCCACCGTGCTCACTCCGATATCGCCCGCCTCAACGATGCATCAGGCAAAGCGACCGAGATACACAAAGACACCTACCACCTCTTGCAGGCAGCCCTCTTGTACTGCAAAAAAAGCCGGGGCAGATTTGACATAACCATTGGGGCAGCGCTCAGGCACTGGGATTTTTCCGAAGAGATTGTTCCTGAGCCGCACCTGCTCGAGGAGGCCTGTTGTCATGTTGACTGGAGGGCCCTGGAGCTGTTCATCGGTAGCGCTCAGGGTAAGACCCGCTACTATGCGCAGCTGCTCGATTCCCTGGCAGCCGTTGACGTCGGAGGAATCGCCAAGGGCTTTATTGCTGACAGCCTGACGGAGACCCTGCAATCTGGTGGGCTGGAGAATTTTCTGATGAATCTTGGAGGCAACACCGTGGCAAGAGGGCTCAAACCTGCTGGCAAGCTTTGGCGCATTGGCATTCAGGATCCTCGCAGCAAAGAAGGTATACTCGGGACACTTGAGATCACGGATGCCTCCGTGGTGACCAGTGGTATCTACGAGCGCTGCTTTGAAAACGACGGACAGTACTACCACCACATCCTCGACCCCAAAACGGGTTTTTCTGTTGCCACCGACGTGGCCGGAGTTACCGTTGTTGCGCAAAAATCTCTTGACGCCGAAGGGTATTCCACCACACTCCTTGCTCTGGGCGCAGAGGCGGGGCTGGCATTTGCCCAGGAGCACCCGGAGATACGGGCCGTTTATTATGTTGACTGTTTGGGTCGGGTCACTTCTGAAAAGTCCGGTCTTGACCCCGTGCTTTAGCAAACGTTTCCTTGCATACCGCCGGCAAGTTCCAAATACACCGGCCAAACCAATAGGTAATCCAACCGTAATAATTTTGTTCTTGTAGTTTGTTACGCACGGGCGTATAATGCAGGGACTTGCACTTGAAGTTCACTTAGTGAGAGAGCATTGGTCGCGAAGTTCTTAGTGGGCATCGAGTCGCATCGTTGTGTCGGTGGGAAAGGGGATCCTCGGATGCCTGAAAACAGAATATCACGGTGTTATTGAACTTGCCGTAAAGTAAAAGTAGTTATTTGTGGCCGCATGGATATGGGGCTAGCGTCTCCGTCGGCAGAGGGCAGAAAGGTGTAATACGACCAGCGCGACATGACAAGAATAAGTGGGCTTCTTAACAGGAAGAGACCGGGGCGATTATGGAATTTTTCAAGACAGTATTTGTTGTAGACGACAACGATACGAACCTTGCCATGGCTGAATTAGCCCTAGAGCAGGACTACCGGGTGGTCTCTATGCCTTCTGCGGCAAAAATGTTTGTGATGCTCAAGAAAATCACTCCTGATTTGATTTTGTTGGATATTGAGATGCCGGAGATGGATGGGTTTGAAGCTCTTAAGATCCTCAAGGCTACTCCCGCTTATGCAAACATTCCGGTGATCTTTGTCACCAATATGTCGGACTCAAGCAATGAGGCTTATGGAATTGAACTCGGAGCCGTGGATTTTATTGCCAAGCCCGTTTCAAAGCCGGTGCTCCTCAACCGGCTCAAACACCATTTGTATATCGGGGACATCATCAATGAGAGGATGACCGAGCTTCTCAAGCTACAGAACGGCATCGTGTTTACCATGGCAGATCTGGTAGAAAGTCGCGATAAGAACACCGGCGGACACATCGACCGAATCGCGCAGTACGCCAGGATCCTGGTAGATGCCATGATAAAGATCGGACTCTATTCAGACGAGCTTCAGGCCTGGGACAAAGAAGCATTCTTCTCGGCCACCAGACTTCATGACTTAGGCAAGATCGCCATTCCCGATGCTGTTTTGAATAAACCGGACTCGCTTACCGACGATGAGTTCAAGGTCATGAAGACCCATCCGATGGAGAGCAAGAAGATCCTGGACAAAACTATCGAGCGTACCGACGGGACAGAGTTTTTGCTCAACGCAAAACTCGCCGCTGTGTATCACCATGAGCGTTGGGACGGAAAGGGCTACCCCTATGGGCTGGAAGGAACCGATATCCCGCTCCAGGGGAGGATCGTGGCAGTTGTTGATGTGTATGACGCACTGGTCTCTGAGCGGCCGTACAAAAAACCGCTTACTGACGATGAGGCCATGAAGGCTATTGAAGATGGGAGCGGCAAGCAATTCGACCCAAACATCGTAAAAGTCTTTATTGACCTTAAAGAAAAGGTGAATGCGGAGAGACACAAACTAGCACAAGCATAAAAAAGCAAGCATCGCCTTACGTGAAGAAATGTGCCTGTAGCAGGGACGAGAAATGAGGTCCAAGGAGCATGAGATGGTTTGCTGACATAAAGATTCGCCACAAAATGTATCTTGCCATGGGAATTTTAGTGGTTATCATGGTGATGCTCGTGGCAGGTGCAACTGTTCAGCTCAATGGGGTCAATCAAAACGTCAAGTTGATCCGTTCCTATCAGGAACGGCAGGTGCATGTTTCAGAAGCAACTGCGGAATTCTATAAATTGCGCGTTACCTATCTGTCTATGGGATACTTGATGTCCAGCGCGGAATACGCAGAGGTGGCCCCGGCGCTCCTCTACGATCACGACATGGTGGTTGCTTCCTTTCGGGAGAATCTTGCAAAATTCCGCGAGCTGGTAGTAGCTGATGCCCGGATCGATGAAACAGCAAAAAAGATCCGCTTGGAATTGGCGGACCAGATTGAAGCTGATTTTTCCCGGTATCTCGATACCTTTGCCCCGCTTTCCCAGGCGGTTGCCAGCGGTGACCGTCAGGAAGTATTTGATATCTATATCGTGGGAACCCCCATCGGCACAACGGTCAACGAAGAACTGCTGGAGCTGAGCAGCATCATCAATACCGCACTCAGCCAGGATGTCTCCTCGATTCTGGTTGAACTCGACAACACCGGTATGCTCATGTTGGTTATTGCCGCCCTGTTTATTGTTGTCGCCCTCATTATGACGTTGACGATAACCCGAAGCATCGCTAAGCCGGTCATGCAGCTAGAAGAGGCGGTTGTTGAGATTACCAATGGTAACCTGACCTACCCAATCAGGAGCAATCGCAAAGACGAGTTGGGGTCCCTCTCGGATTGTATCAGCAACATGGTGGACAATATCTCCGAGCACAACAAGCTCACGGCCATTATGGATACGATGGACTCGATCATCATCGTTTGCGACCTGGACTACAACCTGCTTTTTATCAACAAGCACACCGCAGATACCTTTGGTTTGAACAGGGACGAGATTGCCAATCAGAAGTGCTACAAGTTCACCAGACACAGAGATACTCCCTGCGAGTATTGCCTGATGGGCAGTTTGTTGGAAGAGAAGGAATCGCTTCCTTTCCGTGAATTCAAGTACGTCTGGGACGATTGCCTCAACGCATGGTGTGACGGCACCAGTTCGATAATCCGCTGGGTGGACGGCTCTTTGGTCTTTATCCAGAGCCTGAGGGACGTGTCGGCCAAAAAAGAGCAGGAGCGTTTGCTGGAAGAGGCGCTCGAAACGGCAAAGGCCGCCTCTGAGGCCAAGACGACGTTCCTCGCCACCATGAGCCACGAAATACGGACACCGATGAACGCAATTCTGGGTGTTTCTGAAATCCAACTGCAGGACCCCTCCCTCAAGAGCGGCGTGAGAGAGGCGATAAGCCTGATATACAACTCCGGAGAGCTACTGCTTAATATCATCAACGACCTGTTGGATATGTCAAAGATCGATGCAGGCAAATTTGAGCTGATACCCACTAAATACGATACCGCAAGCCTGATCAACGACACCATGATGCTCAATATGGCAAGGCTGGGCAGCCGGCCCATTGAGTTCAAGCTCTTTGCAGACGAGAATATCCCCTCAGCGCTGATAGGTGACGAGCTCCGCATCAAGCAGATCATGAGCAATCTCCTCTCCAATGCTTTTAAATACACAAAAAAGGGCACGATTGAACTGCACGTATCCGTTGATGATGAGCCGGTTCGATTGCGAGCTCTTGAGGGTGAAAGCAGCGACGAAGCCGCAGAGGAAGCACTTATAGGAGCTGCGGAGGATACGCTCGAAGCAAACGAAGCCGCCGGCCCGGGAGCGAGCAGGGAGGCAACTCCCACCGTTGCCGAGAGTGAAACCACGTCTGATGTGACGCTCGTCATCAAGGTAATCGATACCGGCGTCGGCATGTCAGCCGAGCAGATCGAACGGATCTTTGATGAATACTCACGGTTCAATACCAGGGCAGACCGCGCCACACAAGGCACCGGACTCGGCATGAGTATCGTCAAGCGACTCCTGAATAAAATGGGTGGCGAGATATCGGTAACGAGCGTAGAGGACAAGGGTTCAAAATTCACGGTGCGCATTCCGCAGCAAAGGATCGGTACAGCAGTCTTAGGCAAGGAGCTGGTAAAGAACCTTCAGATGTTTCGGGTGCATAGTGTTAAACAGATTCGCAATGCGCAGATTCTCATTGAGCCCATGCCTTACGGCAGAGTACTGATCGTCGATGATGTCGAGTCAAACCTGTATGTTGCCAAGGGGCTTCTGAGGCCCTATAAACTTAAGATCGACACCGCTAAGAGCGGTTATGATGCCATCGTAAAAGTCAAAGACGGCAATGTGTATGACATCCTGTTTATGGATCACATGATGCCGGGCATGGACGGGGTTGCGGCAACCAAGATCATCAGAGAGCTCGGGTACCAACACCCGATTGTCGCGCTGACCGCAAACAGCGTAATCGGGCAGTCAGAGGTGTTTTTGGCCAATGGTTTTGACGGCTTTGTTGCAAAGCCCATAGACCTGCGTGAGCTTAATGCTGTTCTCAAGAAGTTTGTTCGCAAAGAAAAACCTCCCGAGTCAGAGGAGGCTCCTGTGGAGCAGGACGACAGCGGCTCCGGTGCGCTTGATCTGGCGGATGCTTATTACGGGGAGTTGAAAAGTTTGACGATCTCTCCGGAGTTTGCAGAGATTTTCGTGCGCGATGCAACAAGAGCGCTGGGGGTTCTCACGGCGCTCATCGAGGGAAAAACTGCTTTTACAGATGAAGATCTTCAGTCGTTTATCGTCACGGTCCATGGCATGAAGAGCACCTTTGCCAATATCGGAGAGGATGAGTATTCTGCTTTTGCGCGGAGACTTGAGCAGGCTGGACGCGAGGGAGACCTCCCCCTGATCACTGCGGAGACCCCTGCATTTATTGACAGCTTGCAGCTTATCATCGAACGACTGACCTCAGTAGAAGTGGGATCGATAGATCTGGCTACCGACGAAGACTTTCCTTATTTGCGCGAAAGACTGCGGGTGGTACAAGAAGCCTGTGCGGCCTTTGACACGAGAACCGCCAAGGAGATAGTGAGCGAATTGAGGCAAAAGGGCTGGCCCTGCAAGACCAAAGAAAAGCTTAGGGAAATCTCCGAACTGCTGCTACACAGTGATTTTGATGAAGTGACGGTAGTTGCTGAGGAGCTTATCTCGCAACTGGAAGCATAGCGTTTCTCAACTGAAAGGAGGAGAGAGGGGGCGCAACGTTGCGCCCCCTCTCTCCTCCTTTCAGTTGAGAAACGCTAT
>JAISPK010000012.1 GCA_031274985.1 Coriobacteriales bacterium
GGCACCACATCAGCCCCGTCCCCCTGTCCCGCCCTTGCGTCTGCAAACCGGTCGTCGAGGGCATCGAAGGGAACCTCTTCGTCACTGAGCGCTGCTCTGAGAGATTCGCGCACCCGATGATTAGCGTGCGCCACCACGGTCATGAACCCGTTGCCGAGCAGATCTGCCGCCTGTTTTGCCAGCCGGTCCTCAGCAACCTGGCCGGCGGGATGCTTGACTTCAAGACGACCATCGAGCCTGGTGGTGCTGCTGAGAAGCGAGAGCATCGTTAAGCGCTGGGAGCGCCCAAAATCGAGTTGGGCGGGAGGCACATAGAGTCCTTCCGTCGTACTCCCCTGTTCTGTTGCCTTAGTGGTGAGCTCATCAAAAGAGGAGGCGGCATCGTCAAAGAGCGCCCGCGGCTCCTGCAATACCACCAGCGTTTTGCTGCTCATCCACTCAAGGGGCGTGCTGAGGCTCTCGTAAAAATAGGGCAGATATCGTTCGATTCCTAAAAAGGAGTGGCCCGATTGCAAAAGCTCCAGGTGGTGCGCCACGCTCGATGGCAGCTGCCCTGCCTTTACCTGCGTTTCTGCCACGCGCTGTAATCGGGCGATTCCCTGAGGGCTCACGGAAAACTCTTGTGCCGGATACACCGCGATGCTTGGCAGGTCGGCTATCGTCTGACCGCTGGAAACAAGCACGGTGCGGATACGCTCTACCTCGTCTCCAAACAGCTCAAGCCGTACCGGGGTGGCCGCCGTTGCAGTGAAGATTTCGAGGGTGTCGCCGTGCAGGGCAAAGGTAGCGGGCTCTAAAGCGCGGTCCTCGCGCCGGTAGCCCCCCGAAACGAGAAAGCCCGGCAGCTCATCATAGGACAGTGGCAGTGTCTCCCCTGCCCGGATAACCAGCGGTGCAAAACTCTGCTCACCCGGCGCCGGAATCGTGCGGAGCAAGGCTCGGGCACTGGCAACCACGATGCGGGGCTCGCCCTGCTGCAGGGCATCCAGCGCCCTGACGCGGGCACCCACCTGCGCTGCGTCTGGCTCGGTTGCCACCCAGGGCACGTCGCTGCGAAGCGGCAGCGGCAACACGGCGTTTGCGCCGAGCCAATCGCCCAGATCCCGGGCAAAACGTGCGGCGGCTTGCTCGCCTGCCAAACACACCAGCATCGGTCGCGGGTGGTGGGCATATACGGCAGCGGTAACCAGCACGCGCGCAGAAAGCGGCACCGCCAGATTGGTGTCGCTTCCTCTTTCCAGGCGCTCGGTAAACGTCTCCAGAGCCCGGGAACTCAGGAGCTGTTTTGTTATGCTCTCTAAGAGTATCTGTTGCATGAGACTATTGTACGTTACCGGTCACTTCCCGTGCGCAGTGAATCAATCCCGCCGACTCTTGGGCCCAACAGGGATGTTTCGTTTATAATTGACGGGCGATAACAATGGAGACCATGCGGATTGGTGTGTCGCAGAGCTTTGTGTGTAGGCCGTGCTCATTGATCAGGCAATCGCAGCCGCGTGCGTGTCGCAATCGTGTGTGTATCTGAAAAGCGTTGTTTTTCTGAGAACAGGAGGAGGGCGAGCGTGGTAGCCGCATTGATCGTTGGCTCACTGATTATCCTGGTGTGCATCACCTCAGGACAATTCATCCATCGCTTTGGCATCCCTGCTCTCATCATCTTTTTGGTGCTCGGTGTTCTGGCAGAAGCGCTGCCCCTGGATATGCTTCCCCTTAATCCCCATTACGCCGAAAGAATCGGTGAGGTCGCACTCATCTTTATTATTTTCTATGGCGGCTTTGGCACCAACTGGAAGGCAGCAAAGCCGGTTGTTGGCCGTGCAGGGGTCCTGGCTTCTTTGGGCGTGTGTATCACCGCGCTGGCAGTGACCCTCTTTATGCATTTTGTTTTTGGGATCAACTGGATCGAGAGCTACCTGATAGGTGCGGTTATCAGCTGTACCGATGCGGCTTCGGTATTCTCTGTGCTCCGTACCCGCAAGATGAACCTCAAACACAATACCGTGCCCGTTTTGGAATTAGAGAGCGGTTGCAACGACCCCACCTCCTACCTCCTCACGATGATTGGGCTGCTGGTTCTCAGCTCGCTTGGTTCCGGCCAAAGCCCGGACACCTTTGCGCTGGTGATAGATATTATCGTGCTGGCTGGCAAGCAGATCATCATTGGTGTTGCGGCCGGCGTGGGCGTCGCGTTTATCTCTGTGCGTCTCATTAAGCGGCTGTCAAAGCACTTTGCCGACGGCATGGACCTGGTGTTTGTGCTGGCAACGGCAGTCTTTAGCTATGCCATCGCCGCGCTGTTTGAGGGCAATGGGTATTTGGCCGCGTTTCTCTGCGGCATCATCCTGGGCAACTCAGCCATTCCCAGCAAGGTGCGGATGGCACACTTCTTTGACAGCATCGACTGGCTCAGCCAGATAACCATCTTTTTCTTGTTTGGCCTCATCGTTGCGCCGGATCACCTGATTGCAGCAGCCCTGCCTGCAGCGGCGCTCACGCTCTTCCTGCTCTTTGTTGCCCGACCCCTGGCAGTGCTGTTGATCTTCAAGCCTCTCGGAGCACCCCTCAAGCAGTGCTCTCTGATTTCCTGGGTGGGCCTGAGAGGTGCCGCGTCATTGGTGTTTGCCGTTATGGCCACCACGGGGGGCAATATCGGCGGTATTCCGGTGATGGACGGTGCCTTGACCAGCGACCTCTTTCATATCGTCATCCTCACCGCCTTCTTTTCCATCGCGTTGCAAGGCACGCTTATCAAGAAGGCAGCAGAGCGGCTCAACATGATAGACACCGAGACCGACGTCATGCGCTCATTTACCGACTATCAGGAGCAGTCCCCCAAGGTGTATATGAAGATGCATATCGATTCTCATCATCCCTGGGTCGGCACCGCGATCAAAGACCTGGTACTGGGCCACGAAAGCTTGATAGTGCTGATAAAACGGGGAGCCCAGGCCATTGCGCCTAAGGGCAATACGGTGATCATGCCCGACGACATCATGGTGGTGTCGGGAGAGTCCTATGAAGAAGAAGACAGCACCCAGATCAATCAAGTAGAGATAGACGCTAAAAGCCCCTGGGCTAACCGCCTGGTTAGTGAGCTTGATATTTCTGAGAACACCCTGATCGTTGGCGTACAAAAAGCTGACGGCACAACGGTCACTCCCAAGGGTGGAACCAGACTCCAGCCCGGTGACCTGGTAACGGTGTTTACCTGGGAAGACTCAATCCTGTTCTAGGAGTTGACAGGGGACATTGCTGACAAAAGGGGACGTTTGCCTGTCAGCCCTGTCTACGCTTACAGATCGGGAGGGCCGGCGGGCAGCCGGATAGCCAGGTTGTACCAGGTTGCCAGGCCGATGAACACCAGGGCAATCAGCGCG
>JAISPK010000141.1 GCA_031274985.1 Coriobacteriales bacterium
GTGACCAGTGGCCCGGCTGCAAAGACCCTGAACTACTACTCACTTACCTTCAGTGTCACCGATGCCGGAACGGCCGCAGGCTCTGGGGTGTCTGCCTCTAACGCGATGGCCTCCGGGGAGTTCGTACTTGCCGGCACAAGCCTCACACTCAGTGCAAGTGGAGCGGGCGCTACCGGTGGCTATAGCTATCTTTGGAGCGACAGTGCCTCTACGGCTACCGCCACCCTTGCCATAGCAGACATCCAAGAGCAGATGACCGTAAGTTGTACGGTACGCGGCTGGGATCTCAAATACAGTGCTACCGTGAACATAACCAAAGACACCCTTCCGGGCATTGGCGAGACCGTCGACCTGTATCAGAGCGGAGCGCTCATTGCCACCATGCTCGACACAGGAGGCGGCACCTATAGCGCCGCTGTTTTCCCCGGCACCTATAACATCTCTGTGGGAGGAGCCGTCACCGGGCTGAGCGTTACCGTCACGTCCACCGGTGCAAACGAGGCTTTCCTTGATTACTTCACCTTAACGCTTATCCCCGACACCGGCATCACCTCTATAGTCGGTGAAGGGGAGTACCTGGTGGGTGCGGCAGTAAGTATCAGTGCCACACTCAATCCCATCTTTGCGTGGGCTCAGTGGATTGCCGACCCCACAACATTCGGCGACATAGCAGCCCAAAGCGCCACTATCACCATGCCCAACTATCCCCTCAAGCTCACCGCAACAGCAACGCAGGTGGCATTCCCTGCAATCGTAACACTACGACTCAATGATGCCGTCCCCTTTACCGGCCATACGGTCATGCTCGACTCCACCCCGCTTGCCGACAACAGCGACGGCACCTACTCGGCCTATGTAGAGCAAGGCACCTGCACCATCTTTGTTGACGGAGCAGACACAGGTTGCCATCTCACTGTTTCCGAAGCAGGTGGCATGGCAACCCTTGATTACTACACGGTGACCTTTAGCGCCACTCCCATCGGCACGGCAACCAGCGCAGGCATTACCGCCAACAACGGTATGCTCTCGGGGGGAGCGGTGCTCAAGGGCTCAGATGTTGCGCTTACCGTCTCTCCAACCGGCGCCTTGCGCTACTACTATCTGTGGAGCAACTACGCCACAACAAAGGCAATGCAACTGAGCAACATTACAAGCCCGCAAAACGTCACCTGTACGGTCAAGGGAGTTGAGGTATTAAAGCCCACATTGGTTAGCATCTTCCTCAATGCCGTCGCGTGGCCAGGCAAAAACGTCCAGCTGTATCGCGCTGATGGTTTTAACGCCCGCCTCGCAGACAACGGTGACGGCACCTATTTTGCAGCTCTGCCGAGTGGCGCCTACGAAATCTATGTGAACGGCGAAGCAACCGGCCAGAGCATACAAGCAGGCGACCCTGCAGAAATCATTAACTTCTACACCGTCACCTTTGACGCCGTCGCTGAGGCTGATGCCGCTTTTGCCGCAGTCTCTGCCTCTAACGGCATGGCAAGTGGCGAGGCGGTGCTCGCTGGCACCAGCATAACCTTCACAGCAACCGGCACCGGCGCCGCCGACTACACCTATGCGTGGATGCCGGGTGGCACAACCGGCCAGACTTTTGCATCAGGCTCAGTAACTGGCCCGCTGACGGTCTCCTGTACTGTGTCCGGCAACACCGCAGGCGATGATACCTATCCCGCAGCTGTAAACGTGTTCCTCGACGGGGTCGGCTTTTCTGTAAAGGGAATCGATCTGGCATCCCAGACTTCCGGCGACCTTATCGCTACTTGTGTGGCTTCTGGCGGGGTCTATACGGCAGAAGTTCCTGCAGGCATCTACGAGATCTATGCCGGCAACCAGTTTGCCGGCACGATACAAGTTGAGGATGGCGGCCCGAATGTCGCAAGCGTCAACTATTACACGGTAAACTACAGTGCAACACCTGGTGGCACAGCAGACCTGGCCTTTGCCGTGTCCTCCAGCGGCATCATCAGCGGCGGAGTAGTGCTCGAAGGCACAATTCTGGGGCAACTGACTGCCTTTGGGGTAGGCAACTCAGGCAGCTTCGTTTATGAATGGTTCTCAACAGGCTCACATGATCAAGCATTGTTCATCGGCTCTGTTGTGAGGCCGATACTCGACCTCTGCGTTGTGTCCGGCATGGCATCCGTCTTTCCTGCAACGGTCTATATCAACGGAGATTTTGCGCCCTGGACGGGAAGAGACGTTCATCTGTATAACGGTGGTGTCTATGTCGGACAGTTGCTCTGCGCGAGTGATGGCTCTTACAACAATAGCGTCATAGAAGGCACGCATGACATCGTAGTTGACGGAGTTTTAACCGGCAAAACAATCAGCGTCTCCAACCCCGATACTCTAGAAGCATTCTCAAGTGGAGAGGCCAACCAGCCGGTTCAGGCGTTGATGGGGGCCCTTTCAAACGTAGCATCGCTGGACTACTTTTCCGTGAACTTCTCAGCCACACCTGCCGGTGCAGCTACCGGCGCTTTTGTCACCGCAGCAGACGGCATCATTTCCGGCAATCGAGTGCTCTCAGGCAGCTCCATTACGCTCACTGCGGCAGGAGCAGGTGCATCCAGCTATACCTTTAAGTGGAGTGACGGTTCAACAAGCGAGAGCCTGACGATCAATGACCTGCAGGATATCCAGAACATTTCGGTAGAAGTCACCGGTTATACAAACCACACCCCTGACCCCGACCCAACGCCAACTTCAGTGCTAACTCAAACTCCTGAGCCTGATTCCCTGCCCTGCACAGGCGACTGGACCCTCTCTGCGTGGATACTACTCTCGCTACTCGCGTTGGCAGGAGCAGCCCTACTCCTCGCGCTTTGTATCCGAAAAGCGATTTACAAATAATTCTCTCGTTTCTGGCAAAAAATAGCCAAAATGCGCGGTTTTTCATCAATTCTCTTGATTGTAAAAAAGCGCACTAGAAGAAACCGCAGGTCACAAAATTGCTATTCTAGAGAGCGATTTAAGGGCTCTGAAAAAACCGCGCATTTTGACGATTTTTTGCCAGAAACGGCCCAAGTTTATGTATGAGGGGAGATCTCGCGGCATTTGAGGATATTTGACAGCTCAAGTGAAGAAAGAGAGCACTTCCCTTGTTTTAGTACCCTTCGTGTGGCACTTGCTATGCCAAACAGTCTTTAGCGGTTGGGGAATACCCCCGAAGGGGAGTTTACCCCATGAGCAGGGGTGAAGCTGGCGCAAGCCGGCGAGGGGGCAGTGCCCCCTTTATCGGCCCTTCCTTTTTTACCCGTGGCTGATTTTTTTAGGCACAAGTCGCATCATTCGACAGTGCATAGCGCGCAGGGCAGGGAGGTGGCCGCCGGCGAAGCTCCTCGAGCAGCACCGAACCGCCTCGAGCAGCACCGAAACACCCCCCGCTCCCAAAACTCAACAGTAACGAACCGGCAAAATATCATAAGAAACCCAGGGCTGAATATTCCTTTTTGCTTAAGAATGTGCTAACATATGCGCTATATCTGTTTTGCGAGGGGCAGATCGTAGGGTTCTGCCTTGGAACGACTGTGGAGTGTGGGCATAAAACAGTTTTACGGGTGGGGGTAATTATCGTGATAGTGCTAAAACATGGAATCGTTGGACGCACGCTAAGCGTTCTATTGGCCGTGTCGTTAGGCCTGTTTCTCTGGCCGAGCTATCCGACAACAGCCAATGCGGTGCAGCTTGAAACCCTGGCATCGGGGTATGACATTGATATCAACAGCCCCGACACCTTCGGTTGGATACCTGCCGAACCGCATATTGACCCTCCCGGTGACGCAAGCGGCGGAGCCACTACAAAGGACATCGTGGGTGACGCTGAGCATCCGTCCGTATTTCTCCAATACAGCCCTGATGGAACCCAACTTGCCATACGCATGCGAGTAGACGCAAAAGACGGGGGAACCGAAGAAAACCCGCAGTTCAAGAACTTCATGTACTTTGCTCTGGATGTAAACGGCAGTGCGGCAATAGACTTTATGCTGGGCGCCTACCGACCAACCGAAGCCAATGGTCGTTTGGCTATCTATCTGGCAGACCCGTCAAAGCCCAACACCGGCCCCGGCAACACCGGGGCAACCTCTCCGATTGCTTCTTTTCAACCAATCAGAGGAACAAACTACTCCTTTATTCAGGCAGCGTATGACCCGGGCGATCCGCTCTACCCGGGCTTCAACGGAACCCCCGATTACTTCATTACGCTCGTCTTTAGTCTCGAAGACATTGATAATGCGCTTGCCGCTGTCAATAAGCAAAACCTGCAGATTACGCCTCACTCACCCTTCTCCTATGTGATAGGTACTGCGACACAAGAAAACTCCATGAATGGCGACATCAATGGCCTCGTCGGAGTCAACAGCAATGACCCCTGGGATTTTCCTGCTGCAATCTCTACCGACGGTGAGGACTACTACACCGTGCACTTTAATAAAAACGGGGGAGACCGCGATGCCTCTCCGCTCTATGCTTCGGTTAAAGAGGGTGACAGGTTGAGAACGCCACCGACCCCGCCGAGAAAGATCGGCGGCTGGGAGTTTGTCGGGTGGAGTTATGACCCAAACGACGACCCGGAAAACCTCCAGCATGAGTTTCTCTTTGAGCGCGAGGCTATTACCGGCCATCTGACCATTTATGCGATATGGCTTGCTCGCTCTACCGAAGAGCAGCTTGAGGAGGATACCCTCCATTTTGATGCCTCGGGCGGCAACTGGGTAACCGCAGCAAAATTCCAACACCGCGAGACCGAAGATGGTGTCATCAAGGATATGCCCCCCACGCCTCTTGCTCCTACCACGCCGGCGGTACAAGGCGGCAATAGCATGCGCACCTTTGGCGGGTGGGTGACGAGTTCTACCTATGGAACTAACGGCAACAACATCCTTCCCATTTCCGGCAATACCAATGCCGGCGAAATCGAATTCTATATATGGAGTGAGGTAGTAAAGAGTCTCAACAAGGTATACCAGTCAACGTGTGGCGAGGAGGAGTATACCGTCTATGCTCTATGGCTCGATGTTCCCAAAAGCGCAACCTCAATCCATTTTTATGGCAACATCCCTCAGCCTTCTCTGCCTACCGGCAGGCTGTTGTATGACGTATATCTGGGAAACAACAGTACCCCCTCCTATACGCCAACGCCTCCGACCCGCCAGGGCTACGATTTTAAAGGCTGGGACACCCTCCCAACGGGAACGGGTGCCCGCTATCTTAATCCCTATAACACCACCACCATCAACAACTTTCTTGGAGCAAAATTCGTTGACGGACAAAATCTGTACGCCATATGGGAGCCGGTGCGTTACGCGGTGGTCTTCGACCCCAATAGCATCGATACCAACGGCGACAAGCTCTCCGGACGGGCACAGTTGGAGTTCTACTCGGCCCTGTGCGTTTCAAACGCCACGAGCTTTTTGTATCCGGTGTTTCCCGACGGCCCTTATGACCCCAACAATATCGAGCCTTATCCGTATGGTGCAGAAGGGCCGGTGCGCCCCAACGGACCCAGCCTAAAACACTATGCTTTCAGAGGCTGGAACACCGACCCGGGAGGTTTTGGCTTCTGGGCTTATCCGAATAACAGTCCGGAGCATACCATCTCTGCCGGCGGCGATATGAAATTCGCCCTCCTGCAGCAGCCGTATTTGCCCGGCAGTGTGGTGGTCGATGGCAAAAGCGTCTCCGGCTATACCCGTCTCTACGCCATTTGGGAGCGACAACCCGTTGCTTCTGTTCAGATCAACTTTGTTGCAAACCCCGGCAGATTCGTTGACGGGAGTGCCACCGGAGAATTTGGCGCATGGACCACCGAAGAGGGAAAGATCGAGTCCGCAGAATACTCCACTCCTGAATACCTGGACTGGGATAACCCGGAAGGCGCGTATACGCACCAGTACATCTTTAAAGGCTGGAGCTACCTCCCCGGAGAGCCCGGTGACGGGAGGCAGGTTGACTTCTTTCACCCCTTGACGGAAGTCTTCTTTACGAGTTGCAGCGTGTATGCCGTTTGGGAGGAAGTACCCCCCGACTATACCGTGACCTTCTGGCCCAACAACGGTTATTGGCCGAGCAATGAGCCGGATCCTTATGGCCCCCTCACTGTGGGGACAGACGACTATAACCTGGTGCTGTACGTTCCCTACTCGAATACTCCCATTCACCCGGTGAGACCGGATCCCTGGCCCGGTTTTGAACTGCTCGGCTGGAATACTGAGTTTGACGGGTCGGGAGATGTCTTCAGGCCGAGCCATGCGGTAACGGGCAATCTCAACGTGTATGCTCAGTGGAAGAGTCTCGACCCCGATGTGGTATCGGTGCTCTACTACCTCAATGATGGTTCGGGGGCCCCTTACTCAAACTACGACTATCCTGACACCATGGTCAAAGGTTCCCGTCTGACCGCGCCTCTCCGCGCTCTGGTAAAGGACGAGCCAGGGTGGACCTTTGGCGGATGGTTTACCGATGAGAACTGTTCAAACCAATGGATTGCCACTACCAATACGTTTGATGATGACCCCACGGTTCTCTATGCCAAGTGGTTTGTGGACGTTACGTTTGACGACAATTACCCGGACTCTCTGGGTACGCGCGTCAAAAGCACGCAATGGGACCGTACAGTA
>JAISPK010000158.1 GCA_031274985.1 Coriobacteriales bacterium
GTTGAGGCACTGGTTTCAACTCTGGGTCGTACCGCTGCCCGTAACATCGAGACGCTCTACATAGCCAACAACATGGTTGACTGGATTCAGGAGCTTATCGTTGCTATGAAAGAAGACAATGCCGCTACCTTTACCAAGCCCCCCAAGAAAAACGGCGAAGGTACGGGTATGTGGGAGGCACCTCGCGGAGCCCTCTATCATCACGAGAAAATCAACAACAATCTGGTTTCTGAGTACCAGATCATCATCCCCACAACCTGGAACATCTCGCCGCGCGACGCCCAGGGCGTTCGCGGCCCCATGGAACAGGCCTTAATCGGGGTACCGGTTGCCGATCTCGAAAAGCCCATCCATGCCCTCCGAACCGTGCATAGTTTTGACCCCTGTGTAGCCTGCTCGGTACACATCGTTGAACCTGCTACCGGCAAGACCTTTTCTACGGTCACGAGCCCCTGGGGGGTGAAGTAACATGGCACATCTGGCACATTATAGAGAGTCTCATCCTCTCCCCTTCGTTATTACGCACTGGGTCAACCTGATTGCAATGTTGCTCCTTATCCTTACCGGGTTCTATATCCACTTCCCGTTTCTCATGGGTTGGATGAGCGTTGCCCGCGGCGTGCACCTCTTCTGCGGTTTTGTGTTCTTCCTTAACATGGTGCTGCGCGTGATTTTGGCCTTTGTGGTTAAGTCCTCGCCCTTCGGCGGCTCCCGCGTGCTCGGAAGCGACTACAAGTCGTTCCTGCCGCAAAAGGACAACCGTCACCAGTTTGGCGCCTGGATCAAGTACTACCTCTTTGTAAAGAAGGAGCATCCTCTGGGCGGTAAGTTCGGCGTGCTGCAGAAGATGGTATACCTGATTCTCCCCGTCCTGATTCTGGTTATGTTCATCACAGGGCTTTCGCTCTGGGGTGTCACCGCTAACCACGGCCCCTTCGAAGTGCTCAACGCGCTGGTAGGCGGACACATGATCATGCGCGTTATCCACTTCTATCTGATGTGGGTATTTATCCTGTTCATGTTCATGCATGTGTACCTGGTGCTGATTGAGGGTCTGGCACCGATCAAGCTCATGTTCTTCCGCAAGGAGAGCGGCGGCCTGGTCTACGACCCCGACACGCACAACATCGTGGGTGAAGACACCATGGGTGGAGAGAAGCACTAAGCGCTTCTCATTAATACGCTCATACAAGGGAGACCGTCTCGGCGGTCTCCCTTGCGTTAGAATGGTCTTATATGACGCAGGAGATTCTCATACTTTGCATCGGCAACGTCCTCATGTTGGATGAGGGGGTCGGCCCGCGCATTGCCCGGGAACTCAACGAAAACCATGAGCTGCCGGCCGGTGTTTCGGTCATCGATCGCGGGTGCATGGGCATGGCCCTGCTTTCCGACCTCAAGACCGCAAGCAAAGTGCTGGTGGTAGACGCGGTGGACAAGACCGGTTATGCGCCGGGCACGGTGGTGACCTTTAAGCCCGCCGACATTGCCGCGTATCAGGCTTTTCACGGAGCGCACGATACGCGCCTGGTGGACGTGCTCCAGGCCCTTGAGCTACTGGGCTATACACCGGAGGTGGACTGCCTGGGAGTTCAGGTAGAAAACATGCATCCGGAAAACTACTGCATCGGACTCACGCCCCCGGTTGAGGCAGCGGTGCCCATTATGGTGCAATCCTGTCGCAATTATCTGGCAGCAAAGGCCTGAGGTCATGCCGAGAGAATCGCGGGCAGCCAAAACGCAACGTGCCAACGCACTGCTGGATTGCCTCGCTCAGGTATACCCGGTTGAGGAGAAGTGTCTGCTGCAATACCACGATGCCTTTAGCCTGTTGATCTCGGTGATGTTGAGCGCGCAGACCACCGATGCAGCGGTAGACAAAGTGACCCCTGTGCTCTTCAGTCGCTGGCCGGACCCTGCGTCTTTAGCCGCTGCCTCAGTTGCTGAGGTTTCTGAGACCATACACTCGCTCGGGTTCTATCACACCAAGGCAAAGAATTGCGTGCTGTGCGCCCAAAAGCTGCTGGCCGACTTTGGCGGAGACGTGCCCGACACGATGGCAGAGCTCATCAGCCTTCCGGGGGTAGGGCGCAAAACAGCCAATATCGTTTTGAACTGCGCCTTCAACAGAGCCGAGGGGATTGCCGTTGACACCCATGTGTTTCGTATCGCACGACGCTGGCGTCTGTCTGCTGCAACCGAGCCAACAAAAGTTGAGCAAGACCTGCTTAAGGTGATTGATTCCAGTCGCTGGAGTATGGTCAACCACAGCCTGGTGCTGTTTGGCCGTGAGTATTGCGACGCACGCAACCCCCGGTGTGCAAGTTGTCCGGTAGTAGATTTATGCCCCGCAGCCCCTTGAGTGGAGAGTCATGGAAGAAAAACAAAACCAAACGCCAGCTATAGAGCATTCTGAGCAGATAGATCTGAGTGGCCTTCCCCGCATCAATTGGGGGGCGCTCTTTATGCCGGCAGTCTGGGGTCCGGCTCACGGACAGTGGATCACCATACTCTTTTACCCGTTGTGGGTTTTTGCCGATATCAGTCTCACCAATGCGGTCTTCTTTGGGGGTTTCGTGTATGTTTTGGCTGCCACGGTAGTGCTGGGAACAGCCGCAGTCACCATCTTATATGCCTCCACTGCAGGATTGAAAGCTTACGAGCGAGTAGCTAACAGATTGAGCAAGGAGCAATACCTTGCCCGTGAGCGTATCTGGACGGTGGTGTGCGCGCTGATTGCCCTGATCTTCATCGACCTGGCAACCTGGTACAAC
>JAISPK010000061.1 GCA_031274985.1 Coriobacteriales bacterium
GGCGCGGGCAAGAGCACGCTGATACACTTGCTCAGCGGCTTTTCTGCTGTGGACAAAGGCAGCGTTTGCGTTGATGGCACGGCAATCCCCAGCCTCAGGATCCCTGACTGGCAAAGTCACGTAGCTTATCTGCCACAGAATCCCTATATCTTTCATGCCACCCTGCGCGAGAACATCTCGTTTTACAGCCCGCACGCTTCTGAGGAGGAGGTGCTACAGGCTGCTCAGATCGTTGGGCTCGAGGATCTGATTGCCGAGCTCCCCCATGGCCTGGACACCCGGATCGGAGAAGGTGCCCGTTCGCTTAGCGGCGGCCAGGCCCAGCGCGTTGCTCTGGCTCGCGTGTGCCTGGACAAGAACCGCTCTATCCTGCTTTTTGACGAGCCCACCGCCCACCTCGACATAGAAACAGAGCTTGAGCTCAAGCAGAAAATGCTTCCGCTCATGCATAACAAGCTGGTGTTCTTTGCAACCCACCGGTTGCACTGGATGCATGACATGGATTTGATCCTGCTTATGGACGAAGGCAAAATCGTTGAGAGCGGCACGCTCGAAGAACTGCGCGCACGGGGCAGTTACTTTAACACGCTGGTCTCCCAACTGGGAGGAGGTGTCGCATGAGTGCCCCAACCCCTGTTGAGAGAACCCGCCAGGGCGCAAAGCGCTGGATTATCCCCTACTTTAAGCAATACCGCGGCTCGCTTGCCATTGCCCTCTTTTTGGGGATACTGACGTTTTCTTTTGCGGCGGCGCTCATGTTTACCTCGGGGTACCTCATCAGCAAGGCGGCGGAAGCGCCCGACAACATCATGGTGATCTTTTTGCCGGTTGCCCTCGTGAGGATCTTTGGTGTGGGCAAGCCTATTTTGCACTATCTGGAGCGCCTGCTGAGCCATGATTGGATCTTTCGCATGACCTCGAGCCTGCGCCTCGGTTTGTACACCATCCTCGAAAAGGACGCGATCTTCTTTAAGCAGCGCTACAAGACCGGCGACATCCTCGGGCTGTTGGCCGAGGACATCGGCCATATCCAAAATCTCTACCTGCGCAGCATCTTTCCCACGATTGTGGCATGGGTGCTGTACGTGCTGGTTATCATTTTCCTTGGTTGCTTCTCGCTGTGGTTTGCCCTGCTCATGCTGCTGTTGCTCGGGTGCGTTGTTTTGCTGGTGCCTCTGGTAAGCGTGCTGGTCAATGGCGCGCGCCAGGCGCGGCGCAAGACCCTCAAAAACACGCTGTATGAACAGGTCACCGATAACGTGCTGGGCGTGCGGGACTGGATCATCGCGCAGCGTGGCAGTGAGTACGTACAGTCGTACCGCACTTCAGAAGCGGGCCTCCGCAAGGTAGACGCCGCGCTCTTCCGCTCGGCTCGCAACAGAGATTTAGTGCTCCAGACTCTCTACGCCCTCATTGTGATTGCCCTGCTCGTTTGGGCCGGCACTCATTTCGGCGGAGAATACGCCGGCGTGGCAAACTGGATTGCCGCTTTTGTGCTGGGCTTCTTTCCGCTGATTGATGCCTTTGCCCCGCTTTCTGCGGCAGCCATTGAAACGAATAAATACCGCGACTCCATCGACCGCCTGGGCGAACTGCCCGACGCACCAGACGCTTCCCTGGCCGGACTCAAGGGGCCGGCGCCGGGCGCAAAGGAGCAGTTCTTTGAGATCTTCGGCTCTACGGGTCTAAACGATGAACCGGAAACTGAGTCAGAGCGTGCGCCAGACCATGCTTTTGCGATTTCAGAAGCTACCGGGGAGACGGGGCATGATTGCGCGATCTCCGAAGCAGCGAACGCAGCTGCCGAAGGGTCGCTTCACGTGCCCTCTTCTTCTCTCGTCATCCAGAGCAACCAGCTTTCCTTCAGATATCCTGACGGGGTGCGCAACGTGCTGGATAAACTCGACCTCACCATACAGGGTGGCGAAAAGCTGGCGATTCTCGGACGCAGCGGCTCGGGTAAAAGCACGTTTGCGGCTTTGCTGCGCGGCGACCTTGTTCCCTCCGAGGGGAGCGTTACCATAAACGGCGTTGCTCCCTCTGAGATGGGCGACGGCATCTCAAACTACATTGGCGTCATTCAGCAGCAGACCTATCTGTTCAATACGACCCTCGCAGAAAACCTCCGCGTGGGCAACGCCTCGGCAACCGACGAGGAGTTATGGACGGCCCTTGAGCAGGTTGGGCTGGACGCTCTGGCAAAACGTCTGCCCGACGGGCTCGAGACACTCGTTGACGAGGCCGGGCTGCGCTTTTCCGGCGGCGAGAGACACCGCATTGCCCTGGCCCGCGTGCTGCTTAAGCAGGTACCTATCGTGCTGCTCGATGAGCCCACCGTTGGTCTGGACCCCGCAACCGAGCAGGCGCTACTCAACACCTTCTTCTCTACCATGAAGGACAAGACGGTCATCATGATTACCCATCATCTTCAGGGTGTGGCGCTCATGGACAAGGTCATCTTTATTGAGGACGGCACGCTCACCATGTGCGGCTCCCCCGAAGAGCTGGAAAAGAACGACCCCTACTTCCAAAGACTCCAGGCCTTTGACAAAGGCATGTGACAGGGGGACGGGGCTGGTGTCACACGCGGCGCCGACGATAGATGCCTTCGCAAATCCACTCCAGAATCGGTATGGTGAGGAAGATCACCCAGGTAGGGTGCGGCAGTGCTTCAATGAGCCACATCCAGAGAAAGAAGATAGCGCTGGCAAAGGGATAGAACCCCTGAACGAAGCGAATGAAACTCCGGCTCCTGATTGCATGGATTACCATGTGATACACGGGTACGAGCGCAAAGACAAAGAGGCCGTAGGCCCAGGGCGAAAGTGCCCCCGCGCCTGCTTGGAGCGGATCGATTCCGAAGAATCCCCAGAGGATATAGGCAATCAGCACCAACAGAAATAAGGGGAAGCTGCTCCAACCAATTGCCTTCATGTAGCCGGTTGGCTGCCCGTCAATCTCGATGTTCACCGAGGATCCCGAGCTGCTGCAGTTTTTGGCCTTGCGGCATCGGCTCTTTTGCCCCTCTAGCCCTGCGCCGGACAGGCCTTTGGCATAGTCGGCAGTGCGGACTTTTACGCCGTCCCAACTTACGTGTACTTCTTCGCCGGTCTTGGCATCCTTGACGTGAACCCCCTCGCGCCAATTGACTTTGACATAGTCGCCGCCGCCCGCACCGGCCGCAAACTCTGCGTCACCGAATCCCGGTGACGTGGCGCTGGGCGAGGCATTTGCTTCGTCTGCGGGGCGCTTTGTTGCTCTGTCAGCTGCTTCAAAGGCAACATCGTCTTCGATGGCAGGATTAACATTGAGTAGCTCATCTAACGAAACCCCGTAGAGTCGGGCCAGCGCAATGAGGTTATCGGTGTCGGGAGAAGACTCAGAGCGCTCCCACTTGGACACTGCCTGCCGGGTGACCCCGAGCTTTTCTGCCAGGGCTTCCTGCGAATAGCCGGCTTCTCTCCGTCTGCTTGCCAGACGCTCAGCGATTTCGACATTCATGATGCACTCCTTAGCGGTCTTGATTATCATACGCCATTCAGATTAAGGTTGCGCCGTGGTAGTTTCCACCTATTTCAGTTTGAATTTTGCGCAACTTTTGGTTGCGGTGTGACAGGGGGACGGTTGCTGACAAAATGGGACGGACCATCTGTCATGTTGGCTGGCCCCCCCCCACCAACACACAAGGGCACTCCCCCTTTGTCAGAAACTG
>JAISPK010000021.1 GCA_031274985.1 Coriobacteriales bacterium
TATGATAGAATTACCGTTTGTGTCCATACCCCTTGTAGACACAACCAGACGGCGATCTCGTCAGTGCAGCCTGCACCCCTGTGTTAGTCCGCAGTAACGAGGTCACCTACCAGGACTATCTCACTTGAGAGGATCACCACAATGGCTGTACCCAAAAGAAAAACCGGACGTGCGGTAACTCATGCTCGCCGCAGTGCCAATACCTTGCTCAAGCCTGCCCCCCGCTCTGTCTGTGGGCAGTGCGGTGCCGTAAAACTGCCCCATTACGTCTGTGGCAATTGTGGCACCTATAACGGTCGCGAGGTTCTCAGCACGGAGTAGACCTGTGACCGGTCTCACTGAAACACAACTCAACGATTCCCCCCTTAATTCAGGCGCGCTCTCGCACACCGTGAGGGTTGCTCTTGACGTTATGGGCGGCGATGACGCCCCCGACGTGGTTATCGAGGGTGCACGACAACTTCTCAAATCAAACGACACCCAAGACAAAGCGATAAACCTTGTGCTGGTTGGTGCTGCCGAAGCGCTGGCCGCGCTCCGGGAGGAATTTCCCGAGAGAGTAGAAGCGGTAGCCACTACCGAAATCATCGAGATGGACGAACACCCCGCTGTTGCGGTAAAGCAGAAAAAGGATTCCTCAATCGTTGTGGCCTGCCGTCTGGTAAAGGAGGGGAGAGCCGACGCCTTCTTCTCTGCCGGTTCTACCGGAGGAGCCATGACCGCCGCAACCCTTATCATCGGTCGGGTCAGGGGCATTAAGCGCCCTGCCATTGCCACCGTTATACCGGCTCCCAAGGGCAACGTGCTGCTGCTTGACGCAGGGGCAAACACCGACGTTACTGCCGAGTATCTCAAGCAATTCGCAGCTATGGGCGAGATATTTGCCCGTGAAGTGATGGGCGTGCCTCAACCTCGCGTCGGTCTGCTCAACGTAGGCGAAGAAGACTCCAAGGGCTCTCAGACAGCCCAGGACGCCTATGCTCTCATGCAGGAGAGCATCGCAGGGTTTGCGGGCAATGCCGAGGGTACCGATATCTTCAAGGCCAACTTTGATGTCATCGTCACCGATGGCTTTACCGGCAACATCGTACTCAAAGCTATGGAGGGCCTGGTAGCCGGTCTCTTCAGCGAGCTCAAGAGCATTTTCTACTCCTCAACTAAAAACAAACTGGCAGCCGCAGTGATCAAAAACGACCTGGGCGCCCTTAAAGATCAACTGGACATAGAGGCCATTGGCGGCGCACCGCTGCTGGGCCTGCAGGCACCGGTGGTCATCGGGCACGGCTCATCCAGTGCTTTTGCAATAGAGAATGGTATCCGGGCAACGGCAGCGGCAGCACGCCAGCGGATCCCCCAACATATAGCAGCTGCCATTGCTCAGGAAGGCTAACAAGTGGGCAAGACGGCGCAG
This sequence comes from Coriobacteriales bacterium, assembly GCA_031274985.1. GTDB lineage: Bacteria > Actinomycetota > Coriobacteriia > Coriobacteriales > UBA8131 > WQXH01. The sequence continues at coordinate 1,412 of JAISPK010000021.1, forward strand.
AAAAAGGGGGAGAACGCTCTCCCTAAAGTTGAGCAGCACGCGGATAAACTCAACAAGGTGGAGCAAATCGTTGACCATCAGTTCAAAGACCGGGAGCTGCTGCTTCTCGCTCTTACCCATCCCTCCGCTTCGGACAACAACGGCTTTGCGGGTTCCTATGAGCGTCTTGAGTTTTTGGGCGATGCCGTGCTCGGGGCCATAATCTCCCGTGAACTCTACGATCGATTCCCCAAACTCAACGAAGGCGCCCTCACCCGTCTTAAGGTCTCAGTGGTGGCCGGTCACGCCCTTGCCAGGCTGTCGCAGGATCTGGGCCTTGAGAAGTACATCATCTTTGGCTCATCCGAGCGGGGCACCGGGAGGCGAGGCTTGCAGTCGGCGCTGGAAAATGTCTATGAAGCCCTCGTTGCGGCGCTCTCCATTGACGGTGGCTTAGAGGCAGCGGAGCGTTTTGTGGTGCGTACGCTGGCACCCATGGTAAACACCAGTGTGGCACGTGAGCCGGAAAACCCCAAGTCGTTGCTGCAGGAGGTATTGCAGGCGCACCATATCACCCCCACGTACGAGATCATCGTCACCGACGGTCCTCCGCACGCCCTGTTTTTTACTGCGCGCGTGCTGTCCGACGACCAGATCCTGGCCACCGGAACCGGCCACTCCAAAAAAGATGCTGAGATAGAAGCAGCCACCAAGGCGCTCGAGATCCTCAAAGCGCAAGATGCCCAGCAAGTCAGCCCAAAGAAGCGCTAAAATAGACTCATGTATCTTAAGTCACTCGTCATAAAAGGTTTTAAGTCTTTTGCTGATCGCTCTGCTATCAGCTTTGAACCGGGTATCTCCGTTATCGTCGGCCCCAATGGCTCCGGAAAATCAAACATTTCGGAGGCGATTCTCTGGGTACTCGGAGAGAGAAACGCACGCTCCCTCAGGGTCCAGTCCCTCGAGGAGCTGATCTTCTCCGGATCGAGCGCCCGCGATGCGGTGGGCGTGGCCGAGGTTGATCTGGTTCTGGATAATTCCGACAACACCCTGCCGGTAGACTTTGACCAGGTCTCAATCTCGCGGCGCATGTACCGGAGCGGCGAAAGCGAGTACTTCATCAATAAGTCGCCGTGCCGCCGCAGGGACATCATCGACATCCTCTACGATTCGGGTCTCGGCAGTTCGGTCAACTCTGTCATCGGTCAGGGAAACCTCACGGCAATTCTCGAGTCCAGGCCTGATGATCGCTATGCCCTCTTAGAAGAAGCCGCAGGGGTTCTCAAACACAAGAAGCGCAAAGAAGCGGCAGGGCGCAAGCTCGATCGCATGGATGCGACCCTTGAGCGCGTGAGCGATATCATCAACGTCATCGAACAACAGCTGCGTCCGCTTGAGCGTCAGGCAAAACGTGCCGAGAAATACACCGAGGCTAAAAACGAGCTCCGTGACATCGACCTGGCCCTTGCCGTAGACGAACTCAGAAAGCTCCAGGCAGAGTGGAACAAGCTCTCCGGGAGAATCAAGGAGATCGATGCCGAAGCCGAGCTCGCAAACTTCCGCCTCTCCGAGCGCGAGTCCGAGCTTATAAAGCGCCAGCAGATCCTCGAAGAAAAAGGTCTCTTCGTCGGCGACATCAACGAACAGCGAATTCGCGTGCTTTCCATCATCCAGCGCCTCGATGCCACCATGCTGCTCCTGGAAGAAAAAGGCAAGAACATGGTGGGGCGCCTGAGCGATTTGCGCGCGACCATCTATAACTCCGAGTCGCGTCTCAGCGAGTCCCGCACCGAGCATGCACAACTCGCTCTGGACCTCTCTGCCGGCGAAGGCCGTCTGGCAGCTATGTATAGCGACTATAACGCCCTCACCCACGATTCCGAGATCATTACCCGCAATCGACGCACTGAGGAGGAGAGCTACGAGCGCATCCGCGCAAAGCTGCGCTCCCAGGAAGTCGCGCTCGAAGCCACCAAGGTCAACCTGTCAAAAGCCAGCGATTCCCTCGCCTCGCTCGATCTGGAAGAAGGCCTTCTCAGAGAGCGGTGTGAGCAGATCGCTGAAGAAACAGCCGCCTGCAACTCCCTCAAGGAGGAGCGCAGGAAGACCGTTGAGAGCACTGAGCAGGAACTGCTCAGGCTCGAGCGCGAATCAGATCTTCTTCATCGCGAAATAGACAAGCAGATACGCCTCCTTGAAGAGCGTAAGGGCAGACTGGAAGCAAAGAATACCGAGCTCATCAATACCCGTGCGCGCCTTTCGAGCCTCGAAGAGGTAGATCGCGCCATGGAGGCCGCCTCCCCGGCGCTGAACTGGGCGGTGGAGAACAAGGCGCGACATCGCGGTATCATCGGGCCCCTCTCAGACTCGTTACACGTAGCGCTCGAAAAAGAGCACCCCTTTGGCATGCGCAACGAGGAGATGGAAAGCCTGGTTGAGAGGCTGCTCGGCTCGGACTTCTTTGCGCTCCTGGTAACCGATAACGACGCTGGCCGTGACCTGGCCGTTCACCTGAGTGAACTTGCCCGGGCAGACGGCAAACAGGGTCTTGCCCAATCGGCGCTGGCCATTTTGCCGCTTGCCGGCATGAATGTTCCCACGCAGAGGGCCTCAAAGGGCATTCGTCTCATAGACTATCTGGAGTATCCTCCCAAGCAATACGGCGTGGTGTCCGCGCTGCTCGGAGACGTGTACCTGGTAGAAAACGTTGCCGATGCCATAAAAGCTCACCTCACCGATAAATCGGGAGCCCGCTTCATTACCCCGGAGGGGCAGATTGTCTGGCCCAACGGAAAACTCACCGTGGGCTTTATGCTCGGTGATGTAGACGGCGTACTAGAGCGCCGGCGCAA
>JAISPK010000075.1 GCA_031274985.1 Coriobacteriales bacterium
GGCCTCCAGGCTATGAAATCATCTCCGGCTCCGGCGGAGGTCTGAACGGTAGCGTTTCCGGTCGAAATTACAACGAAAACCACATTGCCTATTTCATTTCGCGGAAAAAAGGAGTTTAATATAGAGCAGATATGTGGGTACAGTTATGTCATAAGAGTACAGACGGACTACCGTACCATGGAGGAGGCGCGTGCTATGCCATATCTGCACCAGGATTTTTCGGTGCTCCCAACAAGCGGATCAATGCCCCGATCCGCGCAATCGGGGAGGGCGACTTCTGCCCAAGACGCCCTCCCTGCCTAGCTAAGGTTTATTCCTTGCTTGTGTGGGCGGGGGCTGATGAGAATAGATAGTTAAACGCAAAAAGAAGAGGTGCCTAAGGAGTGCATTTTTCCCAAAAAAGGTTTACTATGAACTAAGCTTTTCTGCGCTGCAGAACTGAGTGGTTTAGGGGTTTTTGGGAGGGAGGAAAAATGCACAAACTGGATACCGGCAGCTTTGCTGCAAAGCCAGCTTCTTATAAGGGCTCTCAAAAGAAAGTAATCTCTTTAGTAATGGTGTTATTATTGGCGGCTCTTATGGCAGCGGCACTTTTGCCGTGTGCGGCTGCGTATGCCGAAGAGGGCGGCGAAGGCAATGCGGTTACCGGTGCCCCGGCAACCGAGGAGATCGGTACCGCCGAGACTCCTTTGGCCGGACCTGCCGAAGTTTCGGGGAGGATTCCTTCACCCTCGAGCAATATCCCGTCTGCAAGCATACCGTCGGCCACCTATAATACAAAAACATGGTCGCTGGCCAATCTGTTACTTGCAGCAGTTGGCGTTTGCGCAGCAGGCATTTTGCTCATCGTGGTTGCGGCAAAAAAACACAGCAGGGAGAAGACAAACATGCAGCAAATCCAAAAAGCACGCAGCAGGAGCTTGCTTTGGTGCGTCGTCAGTCTCGCCCTTGGCGTTGCGGCGGTAATCCTGTTCTTTGCAACGCAGAATCTCTCTCTGTCGGGGAGCCTCGTTGATTACTGGACCATAGTGCACGTGCTCCTTCTTGTAGGGCAGACCGTCTTATGGGTGCTTGCTTTCAGATCCCTGAGCCCACAAAGCAGCACCGATACCAGCGGGCTTGCCTATGGATGATAGCCCCGGGTAGCCATGCTGGACATTTTTCAGCAGGTTCTGCATTTTTTGGGTCATGGATTCTGCCATCAGTTTGCCGAGCGAAGCTTTGAGGCAGGCGGGCTGCAGTTTTGCGTCTGTGCCCGCTGTACCGGCCTCTATCTGGGATTTATCATTACCCTCATCGTGCTGCTCGTTGCTGCAAGGAGCCCCCTTCACAAAAGCATGCCGGCTGCCCTGCCGCCGCAGTGGGCGATAATACCGGGCATTCTCCTCATGCTCCCCCTGCTGTTTGACGGGGTGAGTTCTTACGCCGGCCTGCGCGAGACCACCAATCTCATCCGTTACCTTACCGGATACGCTTGCGGCATGGGCCTGGGAGTACTGGCAAGCGCAGCGGTGCTGAGCCTGTGGCCGCACCTCAATCACCGGCTCAGTGCCGTGAACAAGCCGGTAAAACTCATAGGAGTGCTGGCAGCCAGCGCTGTCATAGGCACGCTCTTTTATGTGGCTGCACCTTACACGGGAGTTGCTGCCCCCTTGCTGGTTGCCCTCTGTCTGTGGCTCACCGTTGCGCTGGTGGTGCTCCTCATTGTCTCCACCACGCGCCTTTGGCGCGGAGCACAAACAGCCGCCCGACGCATCGGCCTCATAGCGCTCTCCCTGCTCGCTGCTCTCGTGGTTTTAGCGCTGCTATCGCTTCTCGCGAGCGCGCTGGGTTTATTGTTTCCGTGGTTCGTGCACCCCTGATATATTGGTATCATGGGGAGCTATGCAAAGTGTAATCAAGATAACCCTTCCTGCGCGCAAAGAAGAACTGGCCGCACTCAGGCCCGGCGATGAGGTGCAGCTCTTTGGCACGATATTCACCCTGCGTGATGTGGGCCACCAACGATGCCTTGCGCACCTGCAAAACGAAGGCGCTTTGCCCTACGGTCTGGCCGGGCAGGCGCTGTACTATGCCGGCCCTACGCCCCCTCGCGCAGCGAGGCCCTTTGGCGCCCTGGGACCCACGACGGCCTCCCGCATGGACGCGGCAACCCCGCAACTCTTAGAGGCGGGCATCAACCTCACGCTCGGCAAGGGAAGGCGCGCAAGAGAAGTTGCGCAGGCCTGTGCCTTAACCGGCAGCGTCTATCTTGTTGCGGTGGGCGGAGCCGGCGCTTATCTGGGCGGCTTTGTTACCAACAGCGAGATTGTTGCCTGGGACGACCTGGGGCCTGAAGCCCTGCATCGTCTCACGCTCAACGGGCTGCCTGCTTACGTGGGAATCGACAGCAATGGCACAACCGTATGGGACGATTAACCCCATGCTAAGGAGGATTATGCAATGAGCACCATCTTTATCTCTTTTGAAGGTGGAGAGGGGGTAGGCAAGTCCACACAGATACGACTTTTGGCAGACCGGCTGGTTAAGGCGGGCTATGAAGTCTGTTGTTTGCGCGAACCGGGAGGCACGTCGGTTGGCGAGCAGATCCGTTCGATCCTACTCGACTGCGCCAACACAAAACTCTCGCCGGTTGCAGAGCTGATGCTCTACGAAGCAGCCAGAGCCCAGTTGGTTGCCGAGGTCATCCTTCCGGCCTTGAGCGCCGGCAAGGTGGTGTTGGTAGATCGCTATATCGACTCGACCCTGGCCTACCAGGCCTACGCACGCGGCCTGGACAAAAACCTGGTGTTAGCCGCAAACGAGATCGGTTGCGCCGGGCTCATTCCCACCAGGACCATTCTCCTTGACCAGGACATGGAAGCAGGACTGCAAAAAGCGGTAGGAGACGGCGCCGACCGCATGGAGGCCGAAGGCCGGGACTTTCATCGAAAGGTCCACGACGGATTTGAGCAGCTGGCAAGCGAGTACGACGCGCGTTTTGTGACCGTACCGTGCCAGGAGCACAAAGAAGACACCCACGAACTGATCTTTGCCGCCGTGGCAGACCTCTTTGACGAGCGGGCCGCCCGTCCGTATGAGATTACCGAAGAACTGCTCCAGAAGATCAAGGCAGAAAAATAGTGCCTGAATCAGCAAGCAACCTCACTGCGCGCCCCCTGGCTCCGCCCTTTGACAGTCTGGTAGGCCAGAGTACGGCTGCCCACTTTCTTACGGCGGTCATGCAGAGCAACAGTCCGGGCCACGCCTATCTGTTCAGCGGGCCGCTCGGCTCGGGAAAAACAGAAGCAGCGCGAGCCTTTGGTCGCGCACTCCTGTGCGACAACGGCGGAACGGACGACTGCGACACCTGCAGGCGGGTGGCCCACGCCACGCATCCGGATTTTCATGTGATTGCTCCCGCCGGTGTACGGGGCTATGTCATAGAGCAGATCCAGGAGATCATCAGCTCAGCAGGCATGACTCCTGTGCGTGCCCGCCGCAAGGTCTTTCTCCTCACGCGCGCCGACCTGCTCGCAGGCGCTGCGGCCAACGCGCTGCTCAAGACCCTGGAAGAACCACCCCCCGACACAGTGTTCATCCTGTTGGCGCGTAACCGTGACGCAGTACTGGAGACCATCGTCTCTCGCTGCCAGGTGCTGCCCTTCAGGCGTATTCCGGAGGACGAGGCCCTCGCCACGCTCTCAGAGAAAATCGGGGTTTCTTCCGAAGAAGCGCGCATTGCGCTTTCGGCAACCGGAGGCTCGCTGCTGTACGCCGAGGAATTCTGGCGCAGCCGGGAACGCCGCAATTTGCGTGTTGCTATGCTGGAGGCCCTCGAACGTCTCTCTCATGCCGACGATGCCAGCGTGCTCGAAGCCGCCAAAGAGCTGGTCATAAAGATGAAAGCACCTCTTGACGTGGTAAAAAGGGAGCAGGAACTCCAGCTGGAGCAAGGCCGCGACTTTCTCTCCGCAGGAAACCTCAGCCGGCTTGAGCAGCAGCTCAGACGGGAGTTCTCCGGCAGAGAACGCGAAACCATAGGCGAGATACTGGAGGTGACCCGCAGTTGGATACGCGACGTTATGGTCACTTTGATGCCCACGGGCACCCAGCGGCCCGTTAATGTTGATTTTATCGCCAACATCCAGCGCACGGCCGAGCGGGTGCAAATGCCCCGTTGCACCAGGGCTTTAGCAGCAGTGGACGAGGCCGCACGGCAAATCCAGTATAATGTGAGTTTACAGCTGGCCTTGGAAGTGATGCTCTTTTCCATCCGCACTGAGCTGTTCACGATCCAAGATAGAGAGATGTAGTAATGCCACAGTTAGTTTCGGTGAGATTTCGTTTTAACCCTAAGCCTCTCTGGTTTGACCCACAGGGCAAAGAATATAGTGTTGGCACAGAAGTATTGGTAGAAACCGAGCGCGGCCGCGAGGTAGGGACGATCTATGAGGCGGCCATTCAGGCCACCGACAAGCAGATCAGCAAACTCAAGTCACCCCTCAAGCCCGTAATCAGGGAGTTAACCGATTTAGACTATGAGCACCTTGAGGTTTTAGAAGAAAAGGGCCGCAGTGCCATGCCCTTTTTCAGAGAGAAGATAGAAGAGTACCAGCTGGACATCAAGCCGGTAGAAGTGCAGTACATCTTCAGCGGCGAGAGAGGCATCTTCTACTTCTCAAGCGAAGACCGGGTGGACTTCAGGGATCTGGTGAGAGACCTGGCTCAGCACTTTCACGTGCGCATCGATATGCGCCAGATTGGCGCTCGCGACGAGGCCAAGGAACTGGGCGGCCTTGCCCACTGCGGCGAGGAGTTCTGCTGCGCTCGTTTTGGCGGCGAATTCCAACCGGTTTCTATCCGCATGGCCAAAGAGCAGGATCTCCCCCTTAATCCCACGAAGATATCCGGCGCCTGTGGCAGACTGATGTGCTGTCTGCGCTATGAATACGAAGCGTACAAGGATTTTAAGAAGCGGGCGCCCAAAAAGGGCACGGTCGTCGACACCCCGCTGGGCAAGACGGTTATCAGCGGCTATAACACCCCCGGCGAAACGATGGAGCTCAAGCTCGAAGACGGCAAGAGACTCAACGTACCCCTGGGAGAGATTGATTTTTCACGGGAGGCCCACCCCTGTGTGAGCCAGGATACCATTGAGCGCTGCGCAACGCGCAGCATGCTCATGGCGCTCGGAGCGCTGGAGCAGCAGTTAGAGGATTCGCCGATGGGCGATTTGTTGGGAGCAGACCTTGACCTCGAGGTGCAAACGCCCGGCAGCGGCCGCAATCGCAGACGCCGTAGCTCCCAGCCGGCTCCTGCAAAAAGCACCGCAGAAAGCGCTGCACAGCAGCCCGAAAAACCCTCGTCAGGCAATCGCAGACGCCGCCGCCGCGGCTCAGGGGAGGGCGCTCAAACGCAAGCCTCCCAAAAACCAGCGGCACAAAACGACCGGGGCAAACGACCGCCTGCCAAAAAGCAGGAGAGGCAAAGTGCCGACGACAAGAGATACGACGCTGCTGACAGCAGAACCGAAAAACCGCGACCCGGGCAAAGATCCAGTGGTCTGCGTAAAAGAAGAAGCGATCAAGGCGGGCAAAGCCAGGGTGGCAGCGCCAACACAAACAGAAGCGAACAGCCCAAGGCCGAAACTTCTGCAGGGGACGGAAGACGCCGTCGCAGACAACGCACGAGTGAAGGTGGCCCGGGGGGCAACAACAACGAAAAAGGTGGCAACAGCAGCGCAGGTGCCACTCAGGACCCTAGAGGACCGAGGCGATGACGCTCAGAGAGCCACTGCTCACCGATCTGTATCAGTTCACCATGGCCCAGGCCGCCTGGCAAAGCGGCAAGGACAAGGTTGAAGCCAGCTTTTACGCGCACTTTCGCAAGAATCCCTTTGAGGGAGGCTATGCGGTGGCCTGCGGGGCAGCCAGCATTGCCGAATTCATCGAAAAGTTCACGTTTACCGATGATGATCTCAACTACCTGGAGAGCCTGCCCGCACAAGGGGGCACCAGGCTCTTTGACCCGGCTTTTCTTAAGAGCCTCAAAGACTGGGAGCTCAGCGTAGACATCGACTGCGCAGAAGAAGGCACCGTGGTATTTGCGCAGGAGCCGGTTATGCGCGTCAGCGGCCCGCTCTCTCAATGTATGCTGCTCGAAACACCCCTGATTAATCTTCTCGGGTATCAAACCCTCATCGCCACCAAGGCGGCGCGTATCTGCCATGTGACCAAAAAGCCGGTGGCCGAGTTTGGTCTCCGTCGTGCCCACGGGCCCAACGGGGGCAACCTGGCGAGCCGGGCGGCCTTTGTTGGCGGCTGCTCCTCTACTTCTAACGTCCACGCCGGCATGCTCTATAACATTCCCGTAAGCGGAACCCACTCGCACGCCTGGGTCATGGCCTTTGACAGCGAGCTCGAAGCATTCAGGGCCTACGTGCAGAGCTTTCCCCATAATGCGGTGCTGCTGGTAGACACCTACGATGCCTTGAAGGGCACCCAAAACGCCATAACCGTGGCAAAGGAGATGCGAGCAAGGGGCGAGGAGCTCTCCGGTATTCGTATCGACTCCGGGGACCTGGCCTGGCTTTCTATCAGCATCCGAAAGATGTTGGACGAGGCCGGCTGCGCGGAGGTCAGGATCATTGCCACCAACAATCTCGACGAGCATACGATTCTCAGCCTTGAGGCAGAGCAGGGCGCCAGTATCGATTCCTGGGGAGTTGGCACCAATCTGGCCGTGGCCTTTGACCAACCGGCTTTGGGCATGGTCTACAAGCTCTCTGCAATAAAGAGTCCTGAGGCACATGAATACACCACGGTGCTCAAGACCTCGGAGCAATCCTTTAAATCAACGCTGCCCGGCATACTGTCGAGCAGGCGCTATTATGATAGTAACGGGTTTGCCATGGGCGACATGGTCTACGACCAACTCATGCCTCCTGCAAGCCACCTCATCATCGATCCTTCTGACAGGCTCAGACAAAAGGATCTTTCAAACTATACGTATAAAGAACTGCTGTTTCCGCTGGTGCGCGGGGGAAGGGCGGTAGCGGGGGTGCCTGATGCTACCGTTGCGCAAGCTCATACCAGGGCAAACATGCAGACGATACCTCTGTCAAACAGACGGTTGCTTAATCCCCACTCTTATCCGGTAGGCTTAGAACAACAGCTACTGGAAAACCGGGACAAGCTCTTACGGAGTGCCCGATAAGCAAAGAACCAAACGGGAGTGCCTGACTCAGGGCAAATTAGTTACAATGGTGGTAGAAAAGGAGTAGGAAAGAGGGAAAATATGCCAGAGAACAGGCGAGTTGATGCAACTTCCTGGTTTGACAGCGCAGTCAATAGCTCGGTAACCTCGTCGCTTATCGTCACGGATAACGACCTCAAGATCATCTATGCAAACAAAGAAGCGCTCAAAGTGTCTGAGCGCGATCTTGCCGACGTCAAAGGCAGGGTCTACAGCGACTACTCCCAGTTTCCGCACAACAGCATCTATGATCCAATCAGAGCGCTCGAGGAGGGCGTTGAGGCGGCGGTGTACTACAACGAGCAGAGCGATCGCTACATAAAGGCAACCGCAACGCGCTTTGAAAACATAGAGGGCAACGAAACCGGCTACTGCATCTTTACGGTGGATGTCAGCGAAATTGAGCTTGCCCGCCAAAAAGCAGAGCAGGCCTCAATTGCAAAGACCGTGTTTCTTTCCAATATGAGCCACGAAATGCGCACACCAATGAACGCCATCATCGGGATGTCCTCAATTGGATTCAACAGCATCGATGGTGACAGAAAAAACTACTGCTTTGACAAGATAGCCAGTGCCTCTAATCACCTTCTGGGCATTATCAACGATGTTTTGGACATCTCAAAGATTGAGGCCAATAAGCTGGAACTCTCGGCAAACGAGTTTGACTTTGAAAAAATGCTCCAGCACGTTATGAAGATCAACGACTACCGCATTGATGAGAAGAAGCAAGAACTCATCGTTACCATCGACTCAAACATCCCCAAGCTATTGGTAGTTGACGAGCAGCGGGTAACCCAGGTCATCACCAACCTGCTCTCAAACGCCAATAAGTTCACGCCTGAAGGCGGCGTCATCCATTTAGAGGCCGAGCTTCTCTGTGATGAAGGCAACACGGTTAACGTGCGCATTGCGGTGACGGACTCAGGCATCGGGATTTCCGAAGAGCAGATGAAGCGCATCTTCAACGAGTTTGAGCAGGCGTCCAATGAAACCTCGCGACGCTTTGGCGGCACCGGGCTGGGCCTGGCCATCTCGACGAAGATCGTTGAGATGATGGGCGGCAAGCTCTCGGTGGTGAGCGAGGAAGAAAAAGGTTCCACCTTCTCCTTCAACTTCATTGCGCAAAAGGGCATTGCCCATCGCGAAGCGCTTCTTACCGACGGCATCAACCTCGATAACATCAGAATCCTCGTGGTGGACGACGACCCGGTAATCCTTGAGTTTTTCAAGGGCATTACCGAGCGTATGGGGGTTTACTGTGATGTTGCCCGCGGCAGCAAGGAAGCGCTGGAGCTGCACGAAAAAAACGGCTCTTACGATATCTATTATGTAGACTGGAAGATGCCCGAGGTTGATGGCATCGAGTTTTCCAAGCAACTGCGAGAGCTCATCGAAAACCAGGAGGAGCGCTCAGTAGTCATCATGATCTCTGCAAGCGAATGGAGCGAGATCGAAGGCGAGGCGCGACAGGCCGGTGTTGATTTCTATTTGCCCAAACCGCTCTTTCCTTCTTCTATCGCCGACAGCATCAGTAACTGCATCGGTGCAGAGAACTCAATTGATAGCGTCAAAGCACAAACCGTGGCTTATGGGTTGTCCGAAGAAGTCGGCGAGGTCATCGACCTCAGAGGAAAGAAGATCCTCTTTGCCGAAGACATGGCGGTGAACCGCGAGATTGCCCTGGCAATCCTTGAGCCCACCAACGCGCAGGTTGTCAATGCCGAGAACGGCGCCCAGGTGCTCGAGCTCTTTTCTCGCGACCCCGAGAGCTTTGATCTCATCATCATGGATATTCAGATGCCCGAGATGGACGGCCTGGCGGCAACCGAGCAGATTCGCGCTATGGATAACGAGGCAGCAAAGAATATCCCCATTGTGGCCATGACTGCCAATGTCTTTACCGAAGACATCGAACGTTGTCTTGAGGCAGGCATGAGCGATCACATAGGCAAGCCTCTGAGTTTTGAAGAGGTACTCAATAAACTCAAACAATATCTTCTGGATAACTAGAGAGGCGGCGTAGTTACGTGCGGACAAGGATACTCTTACCGATAATGATCTTGCTGGCGGTGTTTTGTGGGGCGCTGGGTGTTGCGGTGTATACAAACATTGCCGCTTCTACCAGTGAACTCACCAGCAAGCAGCTGGGGGACAGACTTAACATTTTTGAGAGCAAAATCGTTCAGGCGCAAGAAGAGGGCGGCCCCATAACGGTCGCAAGGCTTCAGGATCTGGTCATGAACCTGAGTGTGAGCGACGGCGGGCTGTTTGTGGTAAACAAAGAGGGCCGCATTATTGCCGACTCTCAACAGGTTATGCTCGAAACCAGCGTTGCTGCTGAAGGCTGGTACCAAAGAGCGCTGCAAGGCACCACCGATACCTTTGCTGCCACCTATGGACAGGCGCCGGTTACCGCACGAAGTTTCTTGCATAACGATGAGCTGTTTGTGAGCTATGTGTCCAACCAGTCTATCTCGGCTTTTATGGTCACACCGCTGTATGTCATTGGCGTGGTGGGCCTGGTCAGCATTATTGTCATTGGTTTGATCAGCTACTTTCTCATCGCCCGCCTCCTCATCGATCCGCTTGAATCGCTGAGCCAACAGATTGTCGGTTATACCAAAGGAAAACCCATTGCGCTCAAGCCGCTTGCTCCCTGTCCGGAGATAGCTTCAACAGCCCGAAAACTCAACGCGCTTCTCAAAAGCCCGCCTGACGGAGAGAGCCCTCCCGAGCCTCTTACAGAAGAGGGCGCAAGTTCAGTGGTGAGCGAGGAGGACACGCTGGCAGTAAAGGAAAAGATCCTTGCCCTCATAGCTCAAAACGAAGAAGCCGCCGCGAGCGCTGCGACACCGGTTCAGGAGACTGATTCGGCAGCCGGTTTACGGGAAACCGCTCCCGCCCAAACGCCTGAGGAAACCGCTCCTGAGCCCGCCGTGGACACCCCGGTCCCCGAGCCCGCCTCTCAAACCACTCCGGAAACCGCGGTTGCCCCTTCGGCCCCCGAGACCACCTCGATCTACAAGCCCCAGGATTTCTACAACGACTTCCAGATTCCGGAGGCAGCACCGGCCATGACCTATGACGAAGCCCTCCTTGAAGCAAAGAGGGTTATCGTGAACTTTGATCTCACCGACCTCTTACGCAAGGTGTTTGAAGGTCACAAAAACAAGGTCATCGCCAAAAAGTTCAAGTTCTCACTGCTCATGGGCAACGACATCCCCCAGAACCTGCGAGGCGATGTAGAAGAGATCACCGAAGAGCTCAACAGCGTGTTTTTGAGAGCTTTTAACAAGGCTCCCCTGGGCTCAACAATCAACGCAGAAATGTCCCTGTTGCCATCTGCGTATCAGACGAAATATAATGGCATCAGTATTGTTTTTTCTGTTGTCTATGATGGTCAAAGTAATAGCGTTGTGCTTGAAGCTCAAGGGGGGGTAACGTCACTTGGCACGTAAGAGGCATATCAGGTTCAAAGCGAAACTGGTTGCAGCCTTTGTAGCTATGTGCGCAGTGCTTGTGCTCACGTCGTGCGATATGCTTGACTTTAAGTCGGGCGGCTCTCACGTCTCGGGTCCTCCTCGCGACACCACGCCGGTGGTGCTGGCGGTGACCCAGCCGGGCATTGCGATGATCTATGACGACAGAGCCATACTGGACTACTCCAATGCGTCGGAAGGGTATATCTGCGTGATGAGCAATCTGCCCGGTATCAGGGTTAAGGTCCTCGTAGATGTGTATGCGTCGGGAGCGCAGTATCAATACACCCTTGACGCAGCCGGTGCGTTTGTCACCATTCCTCTCTCAGAAGGCGATGGTATCTATTCCGTTGGCGTCTGGCAAAATGTCTTTGACGATTCGTATTCTCCGGTATTCTCGTATGACCTCAACGTAGTTCTCAACGACCAGTTCCTGCCCTTTCTCTATCCCAGTCAATTTGTTGACTTTGTGTACGATGATGCTGCGGTCAATCTGAGCCAGCAGCTTGCCGAAGGCTCGGTCACCGATGTTGACGCCATAAACAAGATCTATAAATGGGTATGCCAAAACGTCAAATACGACATTGAAAAAGCCACTACGGTTGCCTCCGGTTATTTGCCCGACAATACTGATACTATTAACTCCGGCCAGGGCATTTGCTTTGACTATGCGGTGCTCACGGCCAGTATGTTGAGAGCCCAGCGAGTACCTGCAAAACTGGTCATAGGGTATGCAGGCACAACCTACCATGCGTGGATGCTAATATATTCCGTAGAAACCGGAAAGGTCGTCGGCCACTCGTTCAATGGCAGTGAGTGGATACGGATGGACCCGACCTTTGATGCGGCAGCAGGAGGAGCAGTAGAGCTGGCAAGCGTTATCGGTGATGGCACCAACTATCAACCGTTGTTTTACTACTGAGGCGCCTTTTGGCTCATACCCCGCAAGGCATGACTCAGTAAACCTATAAGAAGCACTATCGACCTGGCGTAAGATTGCAGTGAGAGGACAAGAGATGAGCAACAAAAAAAAGGAGCTTAAACCAGCACAGCTCAAGGTGCTGTTCTCCAACCTGGAGATGATTACCCACTCCGGATTGCCACTCTCGGAAGGCTTTGACATCCTGCGAAAGAACGAGGAAGAGCCCATAGAAAAGGCCTTGATGGAGCGTCTCTTTGAGGCGGTCAACGGAGGAGAGTCCATCACCGCGGTGTTAGTGGAGAGCAGGATAATCCCCAACTACGCCTGCTCCCTCATTTCTATAGGCGAAAAAACCGGGCGACTCGAAGAGACGTTTGCCTCTCTGGCAGATTTTTACATCAAGCGTGACGAACTGGCGCAGTCTATTCGCTCTTCGGTAGTGTATCCGGTGAGCATGCTCGTCATGGTTTTTGTGGTCGTGGGAGTTTTGCTGGTGCAGGTCATGCCGGTTTTTGACCATGTCTTCCGTCAGCTGGGATACGAAATGACCGGGATCTCGGCCGGATTGATGCAGGCAGGTACCATCCTCGGCCAGTTTGGTTTTTGGATTGCCGGAGGCATTTTTGGGCTGGTAGTCATCGGGGTCATCCTCGCAGCAATACCTATTGGAAAACGCTTCTACGGCGCGCTCTTCCAAAACGCCCCCATAACGCGCAACCTTTCCCTCGATCTTGCAGCACAGCGCTTCTCGCTGGCCATGAGCTCTATGCTCAGCGCCGGCCTGGAGCACAACATCGCCTTGGAATACGCCCAAAAACTGGTGGACGACAAGCGGGCCCGACGCGCGGTAGTCAAAATCCAAAAAATCGTGGACGAGGGAGGCTCCTTTCTCACGGCGCTCGAAAAAAGTGACCTCTATACCCACAAGGATCTTGCCCTGCTCTCCATAGGCATAAAAACCGGCGCAGACGCCGAGGCCATGAATCAGGTCGGCGAGCAAATCACGTTTGCCACCGAAGGGCGCCTCGAACGCCTGATTGCAGCTATTGAGCCGAGCCTGGTGGCCATCATGTGCATTCTGGTAGGTTTGATATTGCTCTCAGTTATGTTGCCTCTTATGGGTGCCTTAACCGGGTTTTAAGGAGAAGCCGTGGCACGTACCGACAGCAACCTCTCCTCATCCTGGCCGCGGCGGTTTCTCAACTCCGCCCTGGTGCGGATGCTGTTTTTTATTGTGCTCTTCTTTGGCGTAGCGCTCTATGCGCTCAGCAGCACCGAAGTCAAAGTCCAGGAAAAACAGGTAGACTTCCTCACTGACGCGGTGCGGCGCGCAGCCGTACAAAGCTATGCCCTGGAGGGTCGTTATCCTCTGGACCTCAAATACCTTGAGGATAATTATGGTTTGATCGTCGACCATCGAAACTATGCTGTGTACTATGAGTCCATGGGTGACAATCTGCTTCCGCAGATCAGGGTCATACCGCTGTACCGTTAACGAACAGAGCCAGGAGAGGATAAAGCAAAACTTGCCTTCACTCAAACGACATACCGCAGAGATCCTGATTGTGCTGGTGCTGTTCTTTGTTTACGCAGGATGCGCCCTCACGCTCGGCGTTTTAGGGGTCAGCTCCTACAGCCGAACGGTGGGGGTTTTGCAGGAGGGTTTTAATGAGCGCTCCGGCATTTTGTATATTTCGCAAAAAATCCAGCAAAGCGATGTCGGCGGCGGTATCCGCATAGACCAATACCAGGACAACAATGCCCTGGTGTTCATAGAGCAGGAAACCGGCCTTGGCTATGAAACCTGGCTCTTTTTGCAAGACGGCTACCTCTGCGAACAACTGGTTCAGCCTCAGGGCAGTATCATCCCCGGCATGGCCCAGCGGATCATGCCCATGAAAGCGCTGAGGCTTGAGCTCTCAGGCAACAACCTGCTCAGCGTGTTGGTGACAACCGATATGGGCACTACCAGCGAGTTGTGTCTGCCGCTCAGAAGCAACAGCGAGCCCTTTAACGCCTCCGCGTCGCCTTCACCAAGAGTGCAAGGTACGGACAACCTTTACCTCGAAGAAATTCAGTCCGATGCAGGAGGTGACCGGTAATGCCTCCCTTCAGCCCCTTGCAGCCGCCGCGCAAAAGAGGAACGAACCAGCCGCCGCGCTCCCGTGCCTTTTTCCTTGAGATGCTCCTCAACTTGCTCATCTTTTCTCTCTGCGCCGTTGTTGCCCTGCAGGTGTATGTGCAGGCAAAACTGGTGACCGACGAGTCCAACGCAATAACCCAGCTCACCTCAAGCGCAAAAGACCTGGCCGGGCACTATAAGGTCTCAAACGGAGACCTGAGCACGCTTTTGCAGACTGCTCACCCCGGAGAGCTTGGCGAGCTTTCGCCCGACGGAGTAGTGACCTATTACTACGACGAGAGTTTTGCGCCAACCGTGGCCGATAATGCGCGCTATGAACTGGTGCTCACCCCGCTGAGCGATTCGGGAGACGAGGTCCGGTTCATTGTCATCACGGCCTTAGCGCACGGCGACCAACTCTTTAGTTTTGAGGTATGCAATTATCAACCCCAGGGAAGCAGATAGCACATGGCCAGACAAGACATTAACCCTGCCTTGAGCAGCTCCAGCGGCGCTGAACACAAGAAGCGCTCTGCTTTGGGCATAGGCATAACTACCCTGGTCACCATTATTGTTGTAGTATTATTGACTGCTTTTGCGGTGTTGTCTCTTGTTTCGGCCCGCTCCAACCTCAAGCTTTCGGAGATGGCGCTTACGCAAACCGAGAAGTACTACGCAGCCGATAACGAAGCTACTGTCTGGTATGCTGAGTTGGATGCTTTTGCTGCAACCCTGGCAGGAGCACCGGATGAATACGAGGAGCAACTGAGAGGCGGAGGCTATGATGCCTCGGTTACCAACGAGGGAGAGCTCAGGGTCTCAAAGGGATTTAACATCAATGAACATCGGACATTGATGGTTACCATAGCAGTCAACGATGA
>JAISPK010000161.1 GCA_031274985.1 Coriobacteriales bacterium
CCAGAGGGGAGGCGGGAACGACAGAGGGGGAGGCTCAGGATGACAAGGAAGAGTTCATCGATCCCATGCGGTAGCCTTGCAGGTCGAGCGCAACAGAGACAAAGCCGAGCTTTTGAAGCGCAGAGTTGACACAATGACGGGTGTCGTCCTGCATAAAGAGAGGCAGGCTCTCCTCATCTACCTCGATGCGAGCCAGACTGTCATGCACACGAACACGCACCTGTTTTGCCCCGGCATCCTGCACGCATTGTTCCGCCTCGTCGATGCGCTTGAGCAGTTCCCGGGTGAGTGGCGCTCCAAAGGGCAGACGGGTGGAGAGGCAGGCACAGGCAGGTTTATCCCAGGTGGGCAGTCCGCGCGCTTGAGAGAGCGCTCGAATATCGGCCTTGGTAAAACCGGCCGCTTTCAGAGGCGAGCTAATGCCCAGCTCCTTAAGAGCAGCCCTGCCCGGCCTGTAGTCTTGCTCATCATCGAGATTCGAGCCTTCCACCAGTACCGAGATATCGCTTTTTTCTACCAGGGCAAGCAGGGCGGTGAACAAGGCACGTTTGCAGAGGTAGCAGCGATCAGGCGGGTTATTTGCAAAGCCGTCAAGTGCCAACTCATCAAACTCCACCTCAAGCTGGCGGACACCGCGTTTGGCGCAAAACTCCCGGGTAGCCTCAAGGTCACGAGCAGGAAGCCCAACCATTGCGGCGGTAATCGCCACAGCTTCAGAGCCTAAGACCTCATGGGCAACATCCAGGAGCAGGGTCGAGTCCACCCCACCGCTAAAGGCTACCGCAACAGAGTCGTGACTAAGCAGCAGCGACTTGAGCTCAGCCTCCTTTGCTGTCAGCGTGCTGTCCATGGTTGCTGTCAGACTGCTCGCCATCAAAACGCCATATTCGCAAGGAACTGATCGTCAAAGAGCGGGTGCTTGGCAAGATTGATCTCAGTGGCGTCGAGAGCCAATTGCTCAATCGAGTCCAAAAGGGCCGGATTGAGGCAGACCTTCACCGCGCCCAAAAGGGAACTGTTGCCAATGGAGTACGTGCGCTCCACCAGGCTCGCAGGCAGCAGATCAACCGCGCCGGCACTGTGTGCGTCAAGATTCTGACCGAATCCACCGGCCAGGAAAATCTTGGACGGCTGTAAATGCCCCATCTCTACCATCAGGATCTCAAGACCGGTGCGCACCGCGCTTTTTGCCAACTGAAACTGTCGGATATCCATCTGCGATAGATAGACCTCTTGAGCCAGAAAGACCCGGCGCGTCTCAATGGTCAAATCAAGCAGCCCGCTCTTATCGATGGTGCCTTCCCGCACCAACTCGGCTATCAGGTCCAGCAGACCCGAGCCGCAGATACTCTCCGGCGGCGCTGCGCCAATGGTGTGCAGGTCAAAGCCATCCGAGGTGTGGGTCACTTTTGAGATAGCCCCCCGCATGCTCCCGGAGCCGCATTCGATGCAACCTCCCTCAAAAGCCGGCCCGGCAGCCGAAGCGGTACAGATCATAGCCGCGCCGCGCTTGAAGATCAGCTCGCCATTGGTGCCCATGTCCATGAGGATGAAATCATCCTCTGCGCTCAGCGCGCAGAGCCCGGCGCTGAGGTCGCCCCCTATGTAGGCAGAGATAAAGGGGAGTATCAAGCATGTGGCATCCAGGGTTTTGGTATGGAAAATCGCTTCGTAGGAATGAGTCCGCTCATACGTATAAGCAGGCACAAAGGGGGCAAAACCAAGCGAGCGGCAGGGAAGATTGAGCAGGATATAGGTCATGGTGGTATTTCCGGCAATCACCACGCGCTCCACCCGGGAGCCGGCGATGCCCGCGTCGGCAAGCATCGTTGCAATGGCCCCGTCGATCTGCGCGGTTATGAGAGCCGAAAGCTCGCTCGCATCATCGAGGCAACAGTTAATGCGGGAGATAACGTCCGCACCGTAGGACATCTGAGCGTTGAGCAACGCAAATGAGGCCAGAGCGTTTCCGCTGCCAAGCTCAAGGAGCTTGCCCACCACGGTTGTGGTGCCAATGTCGAGGGCGATTCCCAGTTTTGTAGAACTCTGAGTGACGGCGGGCGCGTCGGTAATCAGGGATGAATCCAGCAAAATGTCGTAGTCTTCGTCACTTGAGGTGTTGCAGATGACCACCTCGGCATCCTCAACCACATGACAGGTACAGGCAAGTTTGCGATGGCCGTTTACCTCAACGAGGCACTTGCCGCATTGCCTGACCCCACCGCAGTCCGCGTTGATTGAAAGGCCGGCTCTTTGGATGATGCCCAAAAGGTTGTCTCCCGGATCAACAGCAATAATCAGCTTATGATCGGGGAAGGTCACCTGTTTTTTTGTCTGATCCAAAGGGCCTCCTCAAAAACCATCAAACTGCATGCACAAGGCTGGATTCCCGCCTTCGCGGGAATGACAGGGCTAAGCGAGGGCGCCAGGGCTAAGCGAGGGCGCCAGGGCAAAAGCTTGAGCAAGGTCGATATTATCATATGCGGAGAATTGCTATAATGGTTGGCCGCATAACGTGACGCACGGGCGCGACCGTGTCAATTTCAACCGCAGACTTGAAAAACGGCACGGCCCTTCTCATTGCTGGAAAGCCG
The DNA here is from genome assembly GCA_031274985.1 of Coriobacteriales bacterium. Classification (GTDB taxonomy): domain Bacteria; phylum Actinomycetota; class Coriobacteriia; order Coriobacteriales; family UBA8131; genus WQXH01. The sequence continues at coordinate 2,595 of JAISPK010000161.1, forward strand.
TGTATGATCATCGAGGTTCAGCAGGTCAAGCC
>JAISPK010000168.1 GCA_031274985.1 Coriobacteriales bacterium
TCAGAGGCACCGAGCAGGTTAACGCGTCGCTCGATGATCTGGCGTGAAGCCTGCATCTCGTCCTGTGTGACGGCGCTGCCGTCGACCTTGGTGGCTTCCATCACAATGGAGAGTCCGCCCTGCACGTCGAGTCCCTGGTGGATCTTGTCCTGTGGAGGAAAGAACATGAAAGCAGAGCCCGCCATAAGCAAGGCCAGGAACACCAGCAGTATTACATGGTTTCGAGCCCGCGAGGGTCTCTTTTTAGGTTTGAAGCGTTTATCAGCCACAATACCCCTCCTGATACAATTTGGACGTAGAGGATTATAACGCTTTTATTGCTCAATTATGTTCTCAATAATCATCTGAAGCAGGTAAATCGTACCAACGTGCCAGAAACTCCTGATAGGAGCCGTTTAAAAGTGCCTCCCGTGCCTTTTTGGTGAGTTCGAGAAGGTAGTGTACATTGTGAAGCGAGAGCAGCACGGCACCGGTTATTTCCTTGCTCTGGATGAGGTGGCGGATATAGGCGCGGGAATGGTGCTGACAGGTCTGGCAGGTACACTGTGGGTCGAGTGGAGAGAAGTCCCGGGCAAAGCGGGCATTTCTGAGATTAAGACGTCCTTCGCTCGAAAACGCGGTTCCCAGACGCGCGGTGCGGGTTGGTAGCACCGAATCGAACATATCAAGGCCCAGGTTGATAGAGGCGAGCATGCTGGTGGGGTTGCCGAGCCCCATGAGATAGTGGGGCCGGTCCTTTGGCAGGGCTCCGGTAATCTCTGAGAGGCTTTCTAGCATAACGGAGTGAGGCTCACCAACGGAGTAGCCACCGAGTGCGTATCCTTCAAAGAGGGAGGTCTCTTGCTCTATCTCACCGAGTTGCCTGATACTCTCGAGTCTCAGCTTGGTGTGCATACCGCCCTGAACAATGGCAAAAAGCGCCTGCTGAGGATTATTCTGGCTCACCCGACAACGTTTTGCCCAGGCTAAAGAGCGTTGCATCGCAAGCTCTACTTCGGCGTACTCGGCCGGATAGGGAGCGCACACATCGAGCTGCATGATGATATCGGCGCCCAGCTGTTGTTGGATGAGCATGTTGCTTTCGGGGGTCCAGAAATGGTCAGCGCCATCGATTATCGATTTAAACTTTACGCCCTCGTCGCTGTGTTTCATGGTGCTGCCCAGGCTGAATATCTGAAATCCGCCGCAGTCGGTAAGTATGGGTCTTGGCCAGGCCATAAAACCGTGCAGCCCCCCGGCTTCGGCAATGAGCTCAGAGCCCGGCCGCAAAAAGAGGTGGTAGGTATTGCCGAGGATTATCCGGGCATCCAGATCGTTAAGGAGTTGCGAGCGGGTCAGGGCCTTGACGCTGGCCCGCGTGCCTACCGGCATAAAGGTGGGGGTCTCAATGGCTCCATGGGGAGTATGCAAAATGCCGGCACGAGCACCGCTCTTAGGGTCAACCGCCTGTATCTCAAAAGTAAAATTCGGATTCATTGCTACCTTTCAACTTACGCTTAAATAATCAGCATGGCATCGCCAAACGACAAGAAGCGATACCGACTCTCTACTGCCTGTTTATAGGCATCCATCACGGCATCATAGCCGCCAAAAGCTGATACCAGCATCATCAGCGTAGAACGAGGGGTATGAAAATTGGTGAGGAGCACATCCACGGCCTTAAAGCGGTACCCGGGAGTTATGTAGAGCTGGGTCTGCTCTCTTTGAGCAACCCTGAGGCTGCCGTCCGGTTCTGCCGAACTTTCCAGGGCACGTACTGCTGTCGTTCCCACGGCAACGACCCGCCCTCCCCTCTTTTTGGTCTCTGCCACCGCCTGAGCTGTCGTCTCGCTCAGTGAATAGCTCTCCCGGTGCATCTGGTGGTGTGTGATAAACTCTTCGTCTACCTTGCGAAAGGTATCCAGGCCAATCTCCAGGCACACATCGGCCCTGTTGCAGCCGAGTGCTGCGGCTTTCTCGAGGAGTTCGTCACTAAAGTGCAGCCCTGCAGTGGGTGCAGCAGCGGAGTTCTCCTCGCGAGCATACACGGTTTGATACAGTGAGGTGTTTCCTGAGTAGCTCTTTATGTAGGGGGGCAGTGGCAGAGTCCCCAGCAAATGCAGGGCTTCGTCCACTGTGGCCGGGCCACTTGCCTGGAGTCGTATAGTGCGCTGCCCCTTGCTGTCTTCTCCAGCCCAGTCTACGATCTGGGCACGCAAACCTCCAAAGTCTATGCTGGCCCCGGGCTTGAGTCGGCGTCCCGGTTTTACCAGCGCCTCCCAGTGCTGCGCAGAGACATCGTCCGCAGGGTCTAGTTCGGCAAGTCTCCTCAGGAGGAGTATCTCAGCCGTACTGCCGGTGCCATCCTTGCGACCGATGAGCCGTGCCGGCATGACCTTGGTGTTATTGACCACCAGAAGATCGCCGGCGTTGAGATAATCGAGGATGTCGGTAAACACACGATGCTCAACCACTCCCTTCTGGCGGTTAAGTACCAGGAGACGACACGATTCTCTCGGCAGAGCAGGGCTCTGCGCTATGAGCTCTTCGGGCAAGTGATAGTCAAAGGCATCGGTTCTCATCATGACACTTGGTTATCTTTCTTCCTGGCAGATCTTCGGGCCTGCCGCTCAAGCTCAGCCTCCTGATATGAGAACCGGCAACCACAATAGTTCTGTCGGTACAGGCCCAAGGCGCGTGAGCACCTGGTAGACTCAGGATAATATCGACTCCAATCGGACCTACGAACCGTCAGGCCGTGGCGAGACGCGCACTCCTCAAGGGTCTCCTGTATCTCCGGTAAGAATTGGTAGGGCGAGATAGTAAGCGTGGTATCAAGCTGCCGGTATCCCTGCGCAGCAGCAAACGCTGCGAGTGCCTTGAATCGCAATTTGTAACAGGCCGTGCAGCGCTGTTTTCTGGCTTCTTTGAAAGCGGCATAGTCGCTCGCTCCGTTAATTAGCGGATAAGGTCCACCCCAGCAGGCTACCTCTTTTTCCCAGAGGGCCTCGTCATAGCTCCCCGTATGCAGGACAACTTGCTGCGGGCCGGCATTAAGAAAAGCTCTCAGCGCATCAAGACGCCGTTGGTACTCCTCCAAAGGCTGTATATTGGGATTATAGAAAAAGAGATCAACCTGCTCACCGGTACTTAAAAGCGCATCGAGCGGCGCTGTAGTGCAGGGTGCGCAGCAACTGTGTAAGAGTAAGGTGTTCTCATTGGTGGACATACGTTGATTGTAGCGTATCGCAG
>JAISPK010000023.1 GCA_031274985.1 Coriobacteriales bacterium
ACAAGACAGAAGGTACGTCCCCTTTTGTCAGCACGTTCCCTGTTGTCAGCTGTTCAGCCTCTGTCGAAGAAGGGATTCTTGCCGCCGGCGTAGAGCGGCATGCCCATGACGAGGGAATGCTTTCCGAGTAAGCCCAGCCGTTCGGCTGCCTTTCCGGCAGAAAAGAAGATGCGATTGTCGGCACGTCCATTGGCAGCCACTGAAGCAGCGCTACCCAACGCGATGCCCAGGTCCATACTGGCAAACACACAGGTTGCCCCGGCAGCCTCGTTTTCTTTGCAGTTCATAAACCCGCAGGTTTGACAGAGTTCACCGAGTCCGCGCGTTTTTCTGGTTATGCCAAACAGAACAACCACCTGCGCCTTATCAACGTTGTCGGCATCGCGACAGAAGAATTTACCGCGCTCGCCCAACTCTTGCCCGATCTGGCGCTGCATAGTAGAGAGCTCTGCCTTTTCATCTCCCGTGAGAATAACGGTATCGGTATTGTCCACTCCGCACGCCTTAGGTGCGGTTCGGGCAGCAACACAGATGCTTTTTGCTAACTCAAGTAGAGCCTCAAACTCTGCTTCTCTAGACTCAATGCGCATGGCTTGCTCCTTTGCTCTACAAGGCCGGTTAACACCACCAGTCCGGGCTAACACTCCAGCACTTAACTTTAACCACAAGGTTGCCAAGGATTATACTGCAAGCTCAACTTGACAAGTTGACAAGCAGATGATCTGGCGCTATCTTCTTTAAGATAAAGTAAGCGAGAGACAACTCGGTGACAGGTCGTGTAAGGCGGTGATTCAGGTGGAAGCTATGACCGTAGGGGAGTTGAAGCGGGACTTCTCTGAAGTATTGGGTCGCGTGCAAGCAGGCGAGTCTTTTCAGATACTCTATGGACGCGCAAAAAAGCCTGTTGCAATAATCGTCCCTACTGACGAGAAAGAAAAACTACCGCCCCGCCCCCTGGGGCTTTTTGACGGCGTCTGGAAAGCCACTCTCGCCGATGATTTCAAATTCAGCTCAACCGAAGAGTTCCTGGGCCTCGAATGAAGTGCCTTCTGGATACCTGCTCCTTGCTATGGCTCCTGTCTGACTCGAAAAAACTCAGCAGCAAGGCTGTCGAAGTAATCAAGGACAGACGTATCGAGGTGTATGCAAGCACTATCAGTTTTTGGGAGCTCTCTTTAAAGCATGGCATTGGAAAGCTGGCCCTTGAGAATTATGAGATTGAAGAGATCGATGCCATCCTCTTAGAAGACCTCGCTATTGGCATAATCGGGCTCAACGAGCAAGAGAGTCTTTCGTATTTCAGGCTTCCCTCGGCTAAAGATCATCGCGACCCTTTTGAGCGCATGCTTGCCTGGCAGGCAATCAAGCGAGACATGGCGCTTGTCAGCAGCGACCCAGCTTTTGAGCAGTATCGTCGATGTGGCCTCAGGATCATCTGGTAAATCCTGAGATTTTCCTGGCTTACGAGCGGCTTTACCCATCGCCAAAGGCAAGGTTTTTGCTCCAATAGTAAAATGAAGCATACAAATGAGCTTTAACTACAGAGGAGTATTGGATGGCGCAGAGTATCTACGGTCAATACGGAAGTATGGTCTTCAATGACCAGGTCATGAAAGAAAAGCTGCCAACGCCTGTTTATCAGGAGCTGGCGCGCACAATAAAAGAGCATCGTCCGCTCAATACCGAGCTTGCCAATGCCGTTGCAGATGCCATGAAAGCGTGGGCTCTCGACAAGGGCGCCACGCACTTTACGCATTGGTTCCAGCCGCTTACCGGTATCACCTCAGAAAAACACGACAGCTTCCTCTCGCCGCAGCCTGATGGCACGGTTATCCTGAGCTTCTCAGGTAAAGAGCTGATCCACGGCGAGCCGGACGCGTCCAGCTTTCCTTCCGGCGGTCTGCGCGCATCCTTTGAGGCCCGCGGCTACACTGCCTGGGATCCTACCAGCTACGCCTTTATCAAAGATGGAGTGCTCTGCATCCCAACTGCCTTTGTAAGCTATACCGGGGATGCTCTGGACAAGAAAACCCCGCTGCTCCGTTCTATGGACGCAATCAGCCTTCAGATACGGCGCGTGCTGGCGCTCTTTGGCAAAAAACCTGCCAATGTTACCGTTACGGTGGGTCATGAGCAGGAGTACTTTCTCATCAAAGAAGAGGACTACCAAAAACGACTCGATCTGCTGCTTACCGGACGCACGTTGTTTGGTATTGACCCCTGCAAGGGGCAGGAATTGGAAGACCACTACTTTGGCGCGATACGCCCTACGGTCAACCGTTTTATGAAAGAGCTGGACGAAGAGCTCTGGAAGCTCGGTATCCCGGCCAACACGGAGCACAACGAGGTAGCTCCCTCCCAGCACGAACTGGCAACAATCTATCTGCCTGCCAATGTGTCGGTTGATGCCAACCTCCTTGCGATGGAGCAGATGCGCAAGCTGGCAAGCCATCACGGCCTGGTTTGCTTGCTGCACGAACAGCCCTTTGCCGGCATCAACGGTAGCGGCAAGCACAACAACTGGTCGCTCAGTATCGATGGTGCCAACCTCTTTGACCCCGGCTCTACGCCTGAGGAAAACCTTCAGTTTCTCCTGTTTCTCACCGCTATCATCAAAGCGGTTGATGAGTATCAGGGGCTGCTGCGCCTGAGTGTCGCTACCGCAAGCAATGATCTGAGGCTGGGGGCCAATGAGGCGCCGCCGGCGGTGGTCTCTATCTTTCTCGGAGACGAGCTGGAGGCTCTGGTTCGCTCAATCATCGATGCCACGCCTTATGAGACCAATGGTGAGAAAACGATGGATCTGGGTTCGCGGGTGTTGCCGCGGCTCATCATCGACAATACCGACCGCAACAGGACTTCGCCCTTTGCTTTTACGGGCAACAAGTTTGAGTTTCGCATGCCGGGCAGTCAGATCAACCTGTCTGATGCCAATATGGTGCTCAACACCATCGTTGCCAGTGCTCTCGCTGATTGCGCCGATGCTCTGGAAGGCTCAGAGGACTTTAACGCGGATGCCAGAGCCTATATGAAGCAGGTGCTCACCAATCATCAGCGCATCATCTTCAACGGCGACAACTATACCGATGAATGGGTTGATGAGGCCAAAGAGCGTGGGCTGCTCAATCTAGCGAGCACGCCGGAAGCTCTCCCTCAGTGTGTTGAGCCAAAGAATGTCGAGCTCTTTGAGAAGTTCGGGATTCTCTCAGCCCTTGAGCTCGCCAGCCGCTACGAAGTCAGCCTTGAGAATTATTCCAAGAAAATCAACATCGAGGCACAGGTCACTGCGCGAATGGCGCGGGCACGGTTCATACCGGCGCTCGTTGATTTCTCCTCAAACGTTGCCGCCTCCCTGGTGGTGAAGAAAACCGCAAATGAAGCCTCGGAACTTCCGGCAGAAAAAGCATTGCTCGACAAGCTCAACGCCGGGCTCAATGCTATAACAACCGGTGTCGAAACGCTGGACGTAGCGCTGAGCAAGGCGCAGTCTTGCAAAGAGGCTCAAGAAAAGGCGGACACCTATCACGCTGAGGTGATTCCTGCGATGAACGCGGTGAGAGCAGCAGTGGATGAGATGGAGATGATCGTCGGTCACGACTACTGGCCGGTTCCGAGTTACAACCATATGCTGTTTTATACGTGATTACGTGGGGGGGGGGTGCGGTAGGCCGCACAGGTTAAAGACCGTCGTGCGACCTCAATCAGACGTACCAGGCATCCTCATCTGAGTAGATAAAGCCCTCTTGGGCGAGGTCTTTAAGTATGCTAAGGGTGAGTGCCTCATCGTAGTGGTGGGACTCGGCAAGATCCTCGGTTCCCTGCCCGGGATTGGCGAGGAGCGCTTCAAGGAGGCGTGCCCGCTTCTGTCGGCGTGAACCCTCATAGGGAGACTGCGTGCTGTGGTGTTTGCTCCGCCTTGAAGGATTTGGATGCGCTTTCTTGAGAAAAGCGCCGTAATCGAGCAAGGCGTAATTCCAAAGCTTGGCGCTGATGCCGCGGGCTTCGACGCGTTCGTTAATACAGGAGAGAAGCTCTTTGAGCTCCCGGTCGCTTACCCCGTCCTCTGCCGGATAGAACTCATGCAATAAAACGGTTCGGACATTCGTCTCCAAATACAGCGCTGGCAAATCATAGGCAAAGGCAAAAACCCCCGCGGCGGTTGCCGCTCCAATACCGGGCAATGTCTGTAGCTCATGCAAGGTGGAAGGTAGAACGCCGCCGTGACGCTCGCAGATTTCATCAACAGCACGCTTGAGCGCCAGAGCACGTCGATTGTAGCCAAGGCCCTGCCAAGCCTCCAAAACATCGGCAGTCGAGGCGGCAGCCAGAGCATCAAACACCGGAAATCGGTTAATCCACGTGTCAAAATAACGCTCCACACGGGAGGTTTGTGTTTGTTGCAGCATGACCTCTGACACTAAAACAGCATACGGGTCGCTGGTGCGCCGCCAGGCAAAGTCGCGATAGAGCTCTTTGCCCTCGGTAACAACGGTGTCAATGAAGCGATCGATTTCAGTCATAGCGTTTTCAATTGTACATCACGCTGTTCGTGTTATTCTGGTTTCTCTGTATTTACGTTGCCTGAGCTCCAAAAACACCTGAAGAAAGTAGGCGCACCAATGAGCGAACGAGTCATTGCCGTCATCGATGGAAATTCTCTGATGCATCGAGCCTTTCATGCAGTGCAGCACCCCATGAATGCGCCGGATGGCCGTCCCACCAACGCGTGCTTTGGCTTTATGTCGATGTTTCTCAAGCTCGTAGACGACTTTAAGCCCGCTGGCGTCATCGCTGCCTTTGACGCAGGGATACCACCCGCACGACTCGAGGCAATCGAACAATACAAGGCACAGCGCCCGCCTACCGAGCCCGATCTCAAAACACAGTTTCCGATGATCGAAGAGCTGCTCAAGTCGCTCAATATCCCCGTTGTGCGCGTACACAATTACGAGGGCGACGACATCATCGGCACCCTTTCAGCCCTGGCCGAAGAGAAGGGCAACATCAAGACCCTCTTGATCACCGGAGACAAGGACGCCCTTCAGCTGGCTTCGGATAAAACGGTGATCGTCACCAACAAAACCGGCATGAGCGACGTTAAGATCTACGACCCCGAGGCAGTCTTTGAGCGCTTTGGCGTGGATCCGGCCCATGTGCCGGACTTTCTGTGCTTGATGGGGGACAGCTCAGATAACATCCCCGGGATTCCCGGCGTTGGCCCCAAAACAGCAACAAAACTGCTGCAGGAATACGGTGATATCGAAGGGGTCATCGCGCATGCCGGCGAGCTCAAGGGCAAGTTGGCTGAAAAAGTGGCCGATGGAGCTCAAATGGCCTTTGACTCCAGAAAAGTAGCAACCATCATTCGCAACGTTCCTCTCAGCATTGACTTTGATGAGGTGGTCTTTCCCCGTTTCGACAGCACTGAGGTCAGGCGTGCCTTTGGAGAGCTCGGCATGATGAGCCAGATGCGCAAGCTGCTCAAGCTAATCGGCGATACTTCCGCCGTTTCTGTGGGGACGGTACGTTCTGCCACCAATGTTTCCACGAAAATGCCTCCCTGCCCCTCGGAGGCAATTTTTGCGCAGAGCTTGCAATTGATCATCCGGGGCAGGGAAGCCCTCGGTGCGCTCCAACTGCTTTTAGATAAGCCTGAACAAGTGGGCCTTTATCTGGAGTGCTCCGGCGCTTGTGCTCCAGCTGTGTCAAAGAAGGCGCAGCAAACCATATGCTTTGAAGACACAGATGAGCAGACAGAGAACCTGTATATTGCTACAGAAAATAGCACAATAATACTAGAAGGCGAGGAAGCGGTAAGGGCTCTCAAATCCCTCTTGCTCAGCGCAACGGAGGCAGCGACCTTTAACCTCAAAGAACTGCTCACCGCTCTGGCTCCGCCCGACACAACCTTGCCAACAGAGCTTTCTGATAAAGAGCTCCTCAACTGCAAGGTCTTTGATTTGGGTGTTGCCAACTACCTGCTGGACTCAGACCAGACCGTACAGGACCCCTTTAGCTTTTTCGATCGCTATCTGCCGGGAATAGACGCAGAGCAGTTTCAGCAAACCGAACAGAGCAAACCAGACGGGCCGTCGCCCGGCGCAGTGTTGGCCGCTGCTGCGCGCGCAATTGCTCCTTTGCTGCAAGCTCAACTGCTTGAAACAGAATCGCTGAGTTGCTATGAGCAGATAGAGCAACCACTCACGCCGGTGCTGGTGCAAATGGAGCGCAACGGGGTTCTGGTGGATACGGCGGTTCTCGGCGAGCAGCGACAGGCTCTCTCAATACGTATAGACGAGCTGCATAAAGAGGCGCTCGATCTGGCTGGCGTTGAGTTCAATCTCGATTCACCCAAGCAGGTAGGGGAGATACTGTTTGACAAGCTCATGCTCCCCAAGGGCAAAAAGACCAAAAGCGGTTACTCCACTGATGCCAGCGTGCTCAGTGAGCTGACCCACCTGAGCCCTCTGCCCGGCATTATCCTGGAATACCGCGAGTTAACCAAGTTACGCTCGACCTACCTTGACGCGCTGCCTAAGCTGGTTGCCAACGACGGTTTTATCCATACGAGCTTTAACCAAACGGTCACCACCACCGGCCGCCTTTCTTCTTCGGACCCCAATCTGCAGAACATTCCCGTACGCTCTGACCTCGGCAAGCGTATCAGGACAGCCTTTGTGGCCGACGCACAATCCCTGGGGGTAGAGCAAGCAGTGTTTGTTTCTGCTGACTATTCGCAGATAGAGCTCAGACTCCTGGCCCATCTCTCCGGCGACGAGCATCTGATAGCTGCCTTTTTGTCCGGCGAGGATTTTCACCGGGAGACCGCAGCCCGCGTCTTTGGAGTAGCGGCTCAGCAGGTTACGCCGGAGATGCGAGGCCGTGCCAAGGCGGTGAACTTTGGCCTCGTCTACGGGCAGCAGGCATTTGGACTCTCTCAAAGTCTGGGGATCAGTTTTGGCGAGGCTGACGAGATGATCAGGCGCTACTTTGCGGCTTATCCACAGGTGAAGATCTACCTGGAAAGCCTGCGCGCACAGGCGCATGAGAAGGGCTGGGTCGAGACGATCTTCGGACGCCGTCGCCAGATTCTCGAGATTAATTCGAGGATTCCCGCCCGTCGTACCTATGCTGAGCGCACCGCGATGAACCATCCGATGCAGGGCTCTGCTGCTGATATCATCAAGTTGGCCATGAACCGCATTGCCCAGCGCCTTGAAGACGACGGATACCGTTCACGCATGGTATTGCAGGTGCACGATGAGTTGGACTTTAACTGCGATGCCGCAGAGCTGGACGGGCTTACCGCTATGGTGCGCGATATCATGGAGCAGGTGGTAGCCCTCAAAGTGCCCCTCATTGCAGATATTTCCAGCGGTTCCAACTGGGCCGAAGCCCACTGAGTGCAGCGGCCTGCGTAACGGGCGAAGTACTTACACAGAAAAGCGGTGTTTCTGCTAAAAAAATGCCAAAACGCGCGGTTTGCAATGTCGCAAAACTTGAATCAATGATGAGCAAGCATTGCAGGGGCATTGCAGGGGCATTGCAGGCATTGTAGCGCGGCTAAGCCGATGGTGTCGTGTTATACTTCATAAAAGAGTTTCAGAGGAAAACCCTCCGAGCAGAGGCTCAGGGGGTTTACTCTTGTGCTGCGGCAACATCTGCGGCAAAAAGTACGAAACATTGAAAGGTATGAGACGTGCAAACAGTAGATATTGAGGCGCTTAAAAGATCAGTTTTAGGCGACATCGCCGCTGCTGGCTCCAGCAAGGAGTTAGAGCAGGTTCGCATTGCTGTTCTCGGCAAAAAAGGTTCTCTTACGCAGGTGCTCAGAAGCATGGGCGAAGTGCCAAAGGAACAACGGGCCACTTTGGGCGCGCTGGTCAATGCTACCCGTGAGCAGCTTGAAGAAGCACTGGCACAACGCGCGGGTGAACTGCAAAACAGCGAACTTGAGGCAACGATCAAAGCCGAGGCAGTAGATGTGACGCTCCCCGGGCGGAGTCACCCGCTGGGGTCGGAGCATCTCATCAGTCGCCTGACCCGCGAGATCTGTGAGGTGTTCAGAGGCATAGGCTATCGAGTGATCGAAGGCCCCGAGGTTGAGACCGAGTATTACAACTTTACCGCCCTCAACGCCCCGGCCGATCATCCTTCGCGCAGTTTGCAGGATACCTTTTATGTGCGTGACAGATCCGGAGCAGAGACCAGGGTAGCAGGAGAGAGCGAGGTGCTTTTGCGCCCGCAGACCTCGCCCGCTCAGATACGGGTCATGGAACAAGAGAAACCACCCATCTACATTTTGGCGCCGGGAAGAGTGTATCGACGCGATACGGCGGATCCCTCGCATCTTCCTCAATTCACCCAGATCGAAGGTCTGGTGGTGGACGAAGGTATCAGCTTTGCCGACCTCAAAGGTACGCTGGAGTATTTTTGTAAAGAGGTGTTTGGACCGGATCGCAAGACGAGGTTCCGTCCGCACTTTTTTCCCTTTACTGAGCCGAGCGCCGAGGTGGACGTGAGCTGTGGCATCTGCGGCGGAAGCGGTTGCCGTTTCTGTGGTGGTACCGGCTGGCTTGAGATACTGGGTTGCGGCATGGTGGACCCGAATGTCTTTGGCTTTGTAAACATCGACCCGGAGCGCTACAGCGGCTTTGCCTTTGGCATGGGAGTCGAGCGTATTGCGTGTCTTAAATATGATGTGCCGGATTTACGCATGCTGCTTGAAGGCGATATGCGCTTTTTGCGTCAGTTCTAACGGCAAACAAGAAAGCAAAGCGAAAGCATGCTGATAAATATGCTAAATGGAGTAACAATATGAAAGTAAGCCTCAGTTGGTTACGCACGATGGTCGCCGTTCCTGCCGACCTCGATGCCTTTACAGAAAAACTGGATTTGACCGGAACCGCGGTGGAAGCGTTGGTTAAAACGGGAGCCACCCTGGAGGGCATCGTCGTAGGACAGATACTCGTTAAAGACCGCCATCCCGATGCTGACACGCTCTGGGTCACCACGGTTGACGAAGGCAAAAACAATCTCGGAGAGAACGGTTTGCCCGAGCCCCTTCAGATTGTCTGTGTCGCTCAGAATTTTAATGCGGGAGACAAGGTACCGGTAGCCCTGGTGGGCGCTGAACTGCCCGACGGCAACAAGATAAAGAAGTCCAAGCTGCGCGGTGTAGAGAGCAGAGGCATGAACTGCTCGATGCGCGAACTTGGCCTGGGCACCGAGCATGCAGGCATCATGATCTTGCCCGAGGACGCACCGGTGGGCACAGAGTTTTCTGAGTATCGTGGCACCAGCGATACAGTAATCGATTTAGAGATCACCCCCAACAGACCCGACTGCATGAGCATGTTGGGTGTTGCCCGGGAGATAGCTGCTATCTACGGAACAACCTATGGGTTGGGACGCGAAGTCCCCGAACCTTCCCTTGAAGGTAAGACAGAGGATCTGGTGCAGGTGAGCGTTGACGATGCCACCCGTTGCCCGCGCTACACAGCACGGATAATCCGCGGCGTTAAGGTCGGTCCCAGCCCCCAGTGGCTCGCTGAGCGTGTCACGGCTGCCGGAGCCCGTTCTATCAATAACATCGTTGATGCTGCCAATTACCTCATGTACGAGACCGGGCAACCACTGCATGCCTTTGATCTGGACACCCTGGCAAAAGATGGTGAGGGTAGGGCCTCAATAGTCGTAAGGCCTGCCGGTAAAGGTGAAAAGTTCACAACCTTAGACGAGGTAGAGCGCACCCTGACCTCTGATACTACGGTGATTGTCGATGGCAATGCCGCCGGCGGTGCCGGCGAAACCATTGCCCTTGCCGGGGTGATGGGTGGTCTCGACAGCGAGGTCACCGAGCAAACCGTCAACATCCTTTTGGAGTCTGCCACCTTCAGCTCCGGCCACACGAGCCGCACCAGTCGCAATCTCAAGCTGTTTTCCGAAGCATCAAGCCGCTACGAGCGCGGGGTGGACGGTGCCACCTGCGAAGCGTTTAGCGCACGTGCTGCGGCCCTGATAGCCGAAGTAGGCGGCGGTACGGTAGCGCAAGGTGCAGTGGACTGCTATCCGGCGCCACGAGAGCTACCGGTTATAGCCTTACGCCTGCCCAGGATGCGTACGTTTCTCGGCGCAGACATATCCAGCGAGGAGGCCTGCGCAATCCTCGCACGACTCGGCTGTACGGTAGAACCTCTGCAAGAGGGCATCTGCACCGTCACGCCCCCGAGCTATCGCCCCGATCTGGAACGCGAGGTGGATCTCTACGAAGAAGTCCTCCGTCTGTGGGGCATGGATCGGGTAGTAGCCAGTATGCCCTGCGGCGAGGGCCGCATAGGCTCGCGCACGCGTGAGCAGAAAATCATCGATAAGATAGGCGCAACGCTCAGAGCTCTGGGGCTCAACGAAACGATGACCTATGCGTTTGCCTCCGAAAAGGACCGGGAGCTTCTGGGTATACCGCTGGCAGAAGGCGGCGAGCCGGTAGAGCTCATCAATCCTCTCAACAGCGAGCAGTCGCAGTTGCGCACGACGATAATCCCCGGGCTGCTGCGTTCGGTGGCGTACAACCAAAGCCATGGCGTGCCAAACGTGCAACTCTACGAAATGGGTGGCGTGTTCACCACAAATCCGGGGCGCAAACAGCCCAAAGAAAAGCCTCTGCTTGCGGCGGTTCTTACCGGGGCTTGGAACAGACAAGCCTGGAATGAGTCCGCCCGCCCGTTGGACTTTTTTGATGCAAAGGGCATCATCGAGAACCTGGCACGCGAGCTCTGCATTCCTGCTCTCAGGTTTGTTGCCCTCGATAGCGAGCAGGCCCCCTGGCTGGCTGACGGTCAGGCCGCAGAGGTGAGGAGTGGCTCGGTAACCCTCGGTTGGCTGGGCACCATCCACCCCCGGTCGGCAGCCGCCTTTGAAGCAACCTCGCCGGTGCTTGCCTTTGAGTTGGAGGCGCGACCTCTGCTCAGTGTGGCTGCAGAAGTGAGGGAATTTGAACCGGTGGTGGTATATCCTGCGGTGGAGTTGGATCTGGCATTGGTGGTAAGCAAAGACCTGCCTGCAGAGCAGCTCATCAGGGTTGCCCGCTCTGCCGGCGGAAAGCTGCTTGCCGAGGTGCACGTCTTTGATGTGTTTGCTGATGCAGAAAAGTTGGGACCAGGTAAAAAGTCGGTTGCCCTGGCGCTCAGTTACCGTTCGCCGGAACGTACGCTGACCTCAGAAGAGGTGGAAAAGTTACACAGCAAGGTCGTCCGAAAACTTGAGGGCGCAACCGGCGGTACTATCAGATCCTAGGGAAGATCCTTCGCCTGCGGCTCAGGATGACAGGCACTTTGTCATTCTGAGGGCGCAAGCCCGAAGAATCTTTTGTGCGATGGAAGAGTATGGGTTCCCGCCTTCGCGGGAACGACAGGCACTTTGTCATTCTGAGGTCGCAAGCCCGACGAATCTTTTGTGCGATGGAAGAGTATGGGTTCCCGCCTTAGCGGGAACGACAGGCACTTTGTCATTCTGAGGGCGCAAGCCCGAAGAATCGTTTGTGCGATGGAAGAGTATGGGTTCCCGCCTTCGCGGGCACGACAGGCCCT
>JAISPK010000054.1 GCA_031274985.1 Coriobacteriales bacterium
ACACCCTACGCGCTGGATAGTGGGTACCGATCATGCCGGCATTGCCACCCAGAACAAGGTCGAGCAGATGCTGGCCGCCAAGGATCTTACCCGTTTTGACCTGGGGCGCGAGGCATTTGTCGAAGCCTGCTGGGAGTGGCGAAGTGAGTACGGCTCAACGATTATCGAGCAGCTCAAGGCAATGGGATGCTCCTGCGACTATGAGCGTGAGCAGTTTACGATGGACGCGGAGTACGTCAAGGCCGTTCGCAAGGTCTTTGTTGACTGGTTTAACAAGGAGCTCATCTACCGGGGTTATCGTATTATCAACTGGTGCCCCCGCTGCACCACGGCGCTTGCCGACGACGAGGTAGAACACCACGAAGAAACCGGCTCGCTCTGGCATATACGCTATCCGCTGGTAGAGCCCGTTGACGGAGTGGAGTACCTGGTAGTTGCCACCACCCGCCCGGAGACGATGCTCGGCGATACCGGCGTGGCGGTCAACCCCGATGACAAACGCTATCAGGAGCTCCTGAAAAAAGGGGCCAGGGTACGCTTGCCGCTCATGGACCGGGAGATACCTCTCTTTGGCGATGACTTTGTTGATCCTGCCTTTGGCACCGGTGCGGTTAAGGTTACTCCGGCGCATGATCCCAACGACTTTGAGATGGGGGAGCGCAGAGGGCTCAAACAAATCAATATCTTTGATGAGCATGCGGTGGTCACCGAGGCCGGTGGCCGATTCGTTGGCATGACCCGCGAGGAGGCCCGCGAAGCCGTAGTGGCAGCTCTGGATGAGTTGGGTCTGTTGGAAAAGGTCGAAGAACACCAGCATGCCGTGGGACACTGCTACCGCTGTGATACCACGTTGGAACCCTGGCTCTCTGAGCAGTGGTTTGTTGCTATGAAAAAGCTTGCGGCTCCGGCCCTGGAGGTCGTGCGCAGCGGAGAGGTCCGTTTTTATCCCAAGCGCTGGGAGAACACCTACTTTCATTGGATGGACAACATCCGGGACTGGTGTATCTCACGCCAGCTGTGGTGGGGACATCGGATCCCGGTGTTTTACTGCACCGCATGCGGTTGGATGAAGGCGCTCGAGGAGGATCTGGACTGTTGTCCCAAATGTTACGGGCAGCTTGAGCAGGATGAAGATGTTCTAGACACCTGGTTCTCTTCACAGCTCTGGCCCTTTGCGACGATGGGTTGGCCGGATGTTGCGGGCCACGAAGAGGAGCTGGCCGCCTACTACCCCACACAGGTGCTTTCAACGGCTCGCGATATCATCTTCTTGTGGGTGGCACGCATGGTGCTCTCCTCCCTGTATTTTACCGGCGAGGTACCCTTTAACGACGTGCTGATCCATCCTACGGTGCTCGACCGCTTTGGCAACATTATGTCCAAGAGCAGAGGCAACGGTATCGACCCCTTGGATCTGATTCGCAATTATGGCGCTGATGGCATGCGCTTTGGCCTGGCCCTGCAGGTCACCGGCAATCAGGACATCAAGTTCAACGAGGATAAGCTTCTCGGATCGCGCAACTTTGCCACCAAAATCTGGAATGCCGCACGGTATCTTCAGATGAATCTTGCGGGCAAGGACCTGGGCGAGGGGAGTGTTAAGCCCGAGGCGCACACGGAGGCGGACCGCTGGATCCTTTCGCGCCTGGCCTGGCTCTCGGGAGCCCTCAACGACCCTGAGACGACCTATGACTTTGGCGCTCGCGCCCGCCTGCTGCAACGATTCTTCTGGAATGAGTTCTGTGACTGGTATATCGAGATCAGCAAGAGCCAGTTGGCCGATGATGCTCTCAGAGAATCGACCCTGCGCAATCTGGTCTTTGTTCTTGACAACGCCCTGCGACTCCTGCATCCGTATATGCCGTATATCACCGAGAAGATCTGGCAGTCGCTCCCTCACGGGAGCTCCCGCCCTGCTCTCATGGTGGCTGAGTGGCCTGTCTTTGATGAGTTGGCTGAGTACATCGATGAGTCGGCAGAGCAGAGCATCGAACTGCTCATTGCGGTGGTAGGAACCGTAAGGAGTGCCCGCGCACGCTATGGTATCTCACCGCGAGTACAGCTCTCCGTCGTGGTGAGCACGGCGGGTGAACGCGCAAAGGAGCAGGCAGAGATACTGACGGTTATGAGACCGAGGATCATGCAGTTGGGTAACCTTTCAACGTTCCTGGCTGCGCCTAACGCACCAAAACCCACAAACGCTACGGTGGCGGTTGTTGACGAGCTTGAGATATTCGTAGAGCTCGAAGGTCTGGTTGATTTTGATGCTGAGCGCACCAACCTCAAAAAGGAGCAGGAAAAACTCGCGGCCGACCTGGCAAAACTGGAGAAAAAGCTAGCCAATGAAGGCTTTATGACCAAGGCAGCCCCGGACATCATAGAAAAAACGCACACGGATGCTGCCGAGCTTGCCGATGCCCTGGCTCGCATTGCCACGCAGCTGGAAGCGCTCCCTCAGTAATACGCAAAAATGGACAGAGCCCTCAGCATTATCAGATCTGCTCTGACGTTTGGCATCAATCCTTCGCTTGAACCCATGGAAAAGATCTGCGCGCTGCTGGGCAAACCTGAGCAGCGCTTTATCTGCATACAGGTTGGGGGCACCAATGGCAAGAGTTCTACGAGCCGTTACCTCGCAGCCCTTCTCCGTGCCACCGGCCACAAGACCGGTCTCTACACGTC
>JAISPK010000044.1 GCA_031274985.1 Coriobacteriales bacterium
GGGAAACGATTTTGTCTCCCGCTACCAACCCTGCTGCCTCGGCAGGCGAATTCTCTGCAACCGCATCAACCACCGTGGTTGGAGCCATCTTGCCGCTTGCCAGCAATAAGACGATGAGAATAACAAGGGCAACAACCAGGTTTGAAAAGGAGCCGGCCAGGAGTATAGCAACGCGTTTGTACCAGGGCATCGCTGAATACGTGAGCTTTTTTTCTGCCGCCAGAAACTCCCGGGGATTGCTGATTGGGCGCGCTTGTCCCTCACGGTAAGCAATGTCCTTGATGGTAGCAGCAGCAATGGCGTAGTGATACAAACCGCGCGCCTTATAGCGGCGCACCGTTCCCCAGTCTGCAAGGGTGTCGAGACCTTTTAGCAGGTCAAAGCCGAGCGATTCGCTGGCATGGCCAGCACGGTCCTCGCACACTTCACCAAAGTAGGCAATAAAAGTGAGGGCCTTTTCAACCTCGGGGCCTTCCTCGCCTTTTTCCATGCCTGCGATGAGGCAATAGCCACCCAGCGGAATAGCCGTTACACCATAGAGAGTCTCCTTGCGCCTGAAGGCAAGTTTGGGGCCGGGAAGCCCGATCATAAATTCCTTGACCCGCAAGCCACAGGCGCGGGCAGCAAGAAAATGCCCCACCTCGTGGATAAACACAATAACGGTGAGGAGCACGAGACCCCAGAATATAACTGAAATAACTTCAAACATAGTGCTGGTAGTGTAGCGCATACCAGATGATGCTGTTGGCGATGTCAAATGCTTGTTGCTCTCAACGTGAACAAACCGTAGACAGCAGGGCGGGGCTACGGTCTATTCTTTTTGCAAAAAGACCGTAGCCCCGCTCTCAAACCTTTGCTAATTGAACTTGAATATCTTCTGGGAGACGCGATAGCCGCCTTTGATGGTGTAGTGACCGTAGCGCCCGTTGAGATTGACCGAGCGACCCAGGAAATGCTTGCGCATCCTTCGATACATTTCGGGAGAACGGTCGTAGAGGTAGCGCCAGATGCCATCGCGGAGTTCCAGGGCGTCATCACGCTTGGAGAGCACCAGGAATACCGAGCAGATCACCAGCATCATAAGCAGGTAGTTTTCCATGTAACGACGCAGACGCAGTTCGGTGATCTCGGCACCCTGCGCATAGGAATCGATCATGATGCGGGTTACTCTGAGCTGTTGATCGATGCGACCAATCATGATCTCTTCGTTGACGCTTTGCCCCTCACGTCCAATAAAGTAACGATACAGGTCAACATTGAGGTAGAACAGGCTCCGCACGTACGGGAGCGGCACAAACACAAAGATGTTGTCCACATAAAACGTGTGCTTGGGAAGCTCAAGGCCTATGTCTTTAAGCAACTCCGTGCGGTAGATGACCGAGTGCATAAGGATGTTTTGCGAGGGCAGGAATCGGCCGATATTGCCCCAGGAAAACTGCTTGTTGCGCGGCAGGACCCCCAGGTAACGAATAGGCGTACGCTTTTCTTCAAAGATCTTCTCATAGACATAATTGGTGATGATCAGATCAATGGGAGCTCTGCTGTCAGCAAATTGTGCGAGTTTGACGAGCACCGCTTTGCAGGCGCGCTCGTCGAGCCAGTCGTCGGCATCCACCACCTTGAAGTAGGTCCCTCGAGCATGCGCAAGGCCTGTGTTAACCGCCTGCCCGTGTCCGCCGTTTTCCTGATGCACCGCTTTGATGATTTCCGGGTGCCGGGCTGCCCACTCGTCCACCTTTTGCGGGGTGTTGTCCTTGACCGAGCCATCGTCAACGAGGATGATCTCTATTCTGTCGAGATACTTGCTGCAGCCGGCAATAATTGAGTTGACGCAATGGTCGAGGTAGTCCTCAACGTTGTAGCAGGGAACGGCAAAGGTGACAATGGGCTTTAAGGGTGATTCAGTCATAATCTGCAACCTGTCTCACACGGAGATGCTGCGCAGCACGCATCCCCCCAATCGGCACAGAGCTCATCCGCCAAGTCCAGCGCTCTCTCGATGATCTGGTCCATATTGTAGTAACGGTATTCTGCCAGGCGTCCGAGCACATGAAAATCCGGGAGCCTGGCAAAGAGGGCGAGATAGCGCTCATAGGCCTCCTGATTAGCAGGATCAAGGATGGCGTAATAGGGCACTTGCCCCGGCTGGTTCTCAAAGGCGAGTGAATATTCTTCCATGATGGTGGTATGGTCGATATCCTGGCCGGTGAGCCAGGTGAACTCAGTAAGGCGTGTAAAGTCTTCACTGACGGTGTAGTTAACGGTGCCAACCGGTTGAAAATGCTTTTGCGGCAGGGTTTTGTAGATAAAGTTCAGACTTCTGTACGGCAGCATGCCAAAACACAGGTCGGCAAGAAAATCCAGAGGCCCGGTATATACAACGGTGCCTTCAAAGGGCTGGCCTGCGGCAGTTATCGTCGTAAAGGGTTGCGGCTCTTCTGCCTCAGCAGGTGTTTGGTGCTCAGGGTCAGGGGTACGAGAAAAACTCAACAGGTCGCGGGCGTCCAGGCCAAGCACTACCGAGATGTTCTCATGGGCGAGCAGGGCATCAAAGAGCGGCGTATATCCCTCAAGAGGCATACCCTGCCAGGCGTCGGTAAAGTAGCGATTGTCGCGCCCCGTATACACCGGCACGCGCGCTGTGACGCTTTCGTCCACTTCTTCGGGGGTGACTCCCCACTGTTTAAGGGTGTACTGCAAAAAGACCTTCTCGTAAACAAAGTCGGCCAGCTCAGACAGCAGCGGGTCAGCGCTCTTGCGAAGTTCGATGATTGGCACCTTGGTGTCCGGCCCAAAACTCTCGGTGAGCTTGTCAATGAGTAGGCGAGCCTTTGAAGGTTCAAAGTGCATCTCAATGGAGTTAAAGTTAAACGGCACCGGCGTATACACCTCGTAGATGTTTGCAAGCACCTCGTGCTGGTAATTGCGCCATGCGGTAAAGCGGCTCAGATAGTCATAGGCTCGCTTGAAGTTGGTGTGAAAGATGTGGGGCCCGTAGGTGTGAATCAAAACTCCCGCTTTGTCATAGGTGTCGTAGGCATTGCCCCCGACATGCGCGCGCTGATCGATTACCAGGACCTTCTTGTTGGCACGCTCAGCCAGCTCCCGGGCAACTACTGCTCCTGCAAACCCCGCGCCCACAACCAGTACGTCCACGCCTGCTTGTAGTATCTCTTCTGCAGCGGCTTTACCACTTACGTAGTGTTGTGCACCGCATTTGTTTTCAGACAAACCTGCTCCTTTAGTATTTGTGTAATATGGCATTCTATCATTAGTGCATGCTTACCAGAGCGTTATGGCAATGTCCCGTAAGGTAACAAGCAGGTTTATTTACTCCATGGTTAAAGCAGGGTTTTTGAAAGGAACGGGTATGAGTAGTTTTCTTGAGCAGATCAATGCAAGGGCCGCTGCCAATAAGCAGCACATTGTTTTACCTGAAGGAGGGGACCTTCGCACCCTTAACGCAGCTCGAGCGTTGGTTGACGGCAACATTGCCGAGATAACCGTACTGGCTGATCCTCAAAAAGCAGCAGAGTCCGGCATAGACCTCTCCGGTATCAATATTGTCAACCCGGCACAGAGCCCCTCAAATGCCCGCTACGCAGAAGTACTGTTTGAACTGCGCAAGGCAAAGGGACTCACGTTAGAGGACGCGCAAAAGCTGGTGCAGCAAGAACTCTACCACGGCGTAATGATGGTGTATCTCGACGAGGCCGACGGCATGGTTGCCGGCGCGGTTCATTCCACCAGTAATGTGCTGCGCCCCTGTTTACAGATACTCAAGACTGCCCCGGGCGTTGCCCTGGTTTCGGCTTTCTTTGTCATCGTGGTGCCGGATTGTGACTTTGGCGCCAACGGCACCTTTATCTTTGCTGACTCAGGTCTCGTTCAGCACCCCACCGCAGAAGAATTGGCAGAGATTGCCCTGAGCTCCGCCGGCTCCTTTGAGAGTCTCGTTGAGGCTACCCCGGTGGTAGCTATGCTCTCGCACTCCACCAAGGGGAGCGCAAAAAGCCCCAGCGTTGCCAAGGTAGAACTCGCTACCCAGCTCGCCCGTGCCAAGGCTCCCCAGCTTGCTCTCGACGGTGAGTTGCAACTTGATGCCGCCATCGTCCCCAGTGTAGGCGAGTCCAAGGCACCGGATTCAACGGTAGCCGGCCATGCGAATGTGCTGGTATTTCCCGATCTTGACTCCGGCAATATCGCTTATAAGCTGGCCCAACGACTCGCCAGGGCTGAGGCGTATGGGCCAATCACCCAGGGTCTGGCTAAGCCGGTCAACGACCTTTCTCGCGGCGCCAGCGCAGAGGATATCGCCGGCGTAGTAGCTATCACCGCGGTGCAGAGTCAGGCTCGAAAGAATCAATAAGTGAGTGAAGCGAAGGGTGACAGATACTCTGTCACCCTGAGCCCTCTTTGTCGTTCCCGCAGCCCCCTCTTTGTCGTTCCCGCGGCCCCTTCTGTCGTTCCCGCGAAGGCGGGAACCCATACCCTGACATCCTGAGTCCTTCGCCTTGTCGCAATCATGGCTCAGTTTTTTTCATCGATTGCCCCTTTTTGCATTTACGATGTCAATTGACCCAAATAACGGTACGTCGCTCTTTTTCACGAGATTCAAAGGGTTTTTGCCAAAAAGAAGACGAAACGCGAAGAATTATTTTCTGCGCAAAACTGTTATGCATAACAGCAATTTTCTGACCAACAGTTTAAAAATGTGCTTACAGACAGCAACGCTCGGCTTTACAAAAATCTTCGCGTTTCATCGTTTTTTTGACATAAAGGGAGATATTTTTGTTGAAAGGGGTCGCTTTTTGTTTGGCGGGAGACCTTGTAACACTCGGCTGTGTCGAATGCGCAGGAGGGCAAGGGAAAGATCCTTCGTTTCACTCAGGATGACAGGGAGAGGAGGCTCAGGATGACATTCACTTTGTCATTCTGAGGGCGCAAGCCCGAAGAATCTTTTGAGCAAGAACTGGGCATGGGTTCCCGCCTTCGCGGGAACGACAGAGGGTATGGGTTCCCGCCTTCGCGGGAACGACAGAAGGTATGGGTTCCCGCCTTCGCGGGAACGACAGAGGGTTTCGCGGGAACGGCAGAGGGCGTCGCGGGAACGACAGAGTGGACGCTTATGACGGCAGGGAGCTGCTTTAAGAGATAAGCGCCTTGACGTCTTTGGCTATCATGAGCTCTTCGTTGGTGGGGATGACCATTACCTTGACCGGAGAATCATCGGTAGAGATAAAACGTTCTCCGCCGCGCTTGCTGTTGCGCTCCAGGTCGAGGCAGATGCCCAGATCCTCGAGACCCTCAAGTATCATCTCGCGCATCTTTTGGGCGTTCTCCCCTACTCCTGCGGTAAACACGATTGCATCAGCACCTTGCAGAGCAAAGAAGTAGGATCCCAGAAAACGCCGCGCTGAGTACGCATACAGCTCCAGAGCAAGTCTTGCCCGCTCGTCGCCCGCGTCTGCAGCGTTGCCCACGTCACGCAGGTCGTTGGAAAGCCCCGAGACTCCCAGAAGACCGCTCTCTTTATTGATAATGTGATTGACCTCGCGGGGGTTCATATCAAGATAGTCGATGAGATAGAGCAGGATGGCCGGATCGATAGAGCCGGAGCGGGTCCCCATCATGAGACCGTCGAGGGGCGTGTAGCCCATTGAGGTATCAACGGAGTGACCGCCTTTTACCGCCGTGAGTGAGCAGCCGTTACCCAGATGGCAGGTTATTACCTTGACGTCTTCTGCCGGCTTGTTGAGCATAACCGCGGCGCGTTCAGAAACATAGCGATGGCTGGTGCCATGAAAGCCGTAGCGACGGATCCGGTGCTTTTCATAGTATTCCGTTGGCAGCGGATAACGGTAGGCTTTGGGGGGCATGGTCTGGTGAAACGCGGTATCAAACACCGCCACCTGCTGGGTGTTGGGCATTAGCTCGAGGCACGAACGTATGCCTGAGAGTGCAGGGGGGTTATGAAGCGGCGCCAGGGGCACGCACTCCTTGATGCGATCGATGACCTCTTTGGTAATAATGACTGACTCCGCAAAGAAGTCGCCGCCGTGTACGACTCGATGCCCTATGGCCGTGATATCTGCGAGGTTCTTAATAACCCCGTCATCTGGATTGGTCAGGGTCTCCAACACCGCTTTAACTGCCGCATAATGGTCGTGAAGTTCCAGGACGAACTCTCGTTCATCACTGCCTGCTTCGTAGATATGCACACTTTCACTGGCGCCGACACGTTCGCAGAGTCCCTTGGCAACTACCTGCTCGGTTTCCATGTTGATGAGTTGATACTTAAGTGAGGATGAGCCTGCGTTAAGTACGAGGATATTCATGGTCTTGTCTCCATTCTCTTGCCTTGTGTCGGTTGGCCCTGAAAAGATGGGCAGCTGGCTTGTTTTTTGGCTCTAACCTTAGTCAGCCGGGCCCATGCCAATGGGCATTGTTGCGCCTCCCAGGATATGGATATGTAAATGGTGCACCGTTTGGCGTCCATCCTCACCGGAGTTAACGATGACCCTGAACCCCCGCTCATCGACTCCCTTTATCCTGGCTACCTCGCGTACTTTGGAGAAGAGCTTTCCCAGTAAGGCCTCAGGGATATCATCGCCGATGCTCTCAAAGTGCTGCTTGGGTATCAACAACGTGTGGACTGGCGTCTGCGGATTGAGGTCTTCAAATGCGAGCACGTCGTCATCTTCAAAGACGACCTTCGCAGGTATCTCACCTGCAGCTATCCGGCAGAATATGCAGTCATGCATGTTGCTTCTCCTTAGTGGTAAGTAAACGTATTCTACTCGGTCTCACCCTCCAACTCACCCATCAAAACCTCAATCTTCTGCTCAGCGGTTTCTAAACGTGTTTTGAGACTCCTGAGAAGAGCAACGCCACGCTCATAGAGGGTCAGGCTTTCTTCCAGCTCGAGCGTGCCGGACTCGAGGGTGCGCACGATTTGCTCCAGCTCATCTTGCGCCTCTTTGAAGCTCAACTCCTCAATGGATGGAGTTTGATTGGCAGTAGTGCTCATTGTTGTGTCCCTTCTATTGCTGTTACCTGGGCCTTGAGCGAGCCTTGGGCCAGGTTTACCTGTATCTGGTCTCCCTTCTCAACTTGATCAGCTGAAAGTAGGATTCGCGCATTCTTGTCGTAGGCAAGGGCATAGCCCCGGGAGAGCACCGCAAGTGGCGAGAGACTCTCCAGACTGGCTGCTGCCTGTATGATGGCCTTGTCATAGCGATGGGTAAGCGCAGTGCCGCCGTGTATGAGGCCCGGTTGCAGGTGTTGCAACACTGCTTTATGCGCACTGAATAAAGCAGCCCCTGCGCCGCGTAAACGCTGAGCTGACGCTCTCGTCCAGGCCAGTGCAGCGAGAAGGCCCGCGGGTATTGCCCGGTCGAGGCGCTGCGCCGTTTGCTCAAGACTGAGTGAGTACTGCGCAACCAAATAGCGCTCCTGAGTAAAGACCGCAGAGTGCTGCAAGGTTTTCAGTTGATGTCTCGCGCGCTCAAGATATCTCTTGAGGCCGGAGTTAAGCGCTGAGTCTCTGGCGGCAAGAACCGTGAGCAACTCTGCACTGTCGGGAACAACGGCCTCCGCAGCTGCCGTTGGGGTTGATGCTCTGAGGCTGGCAACCATGTCGGCAAGAGAAGTGTCCGGTTCGTGGCCGATACCGGTGACAACTGGTTTTTTGAGAGAGTCGATAGTTCGGGCGAGCGCCTCGTCATTGAAGGGCATGAGGTCTTCATAGGAGCCTCCGCCCCTCACCAGCACAATGACTTCCGCCCGGGACGACTCCGCTGCCTTGAGCGCCTGTATGATGCCGGATGCGGCCTCCTTTCCCTCAACGGCAACGCCAAAGAGCAGCACCTGCATCAGGGGAAAGCGTCGTTTAAGGGTGCGCAGCACATCGTGGACAGCCTTGCCTCTCGGAGAGGTCACCAGCGCCAGGCACTCCGGGGGACCCGGCAGGGGCAGTTTACGGGCCTCGTCCATGAGACCCTGGGCCCTGAGGGTTGCCGCCAGTTGGGCCACCTGCGCACGGAGGCGCCCTTCTCCGGCCAGGTTAAGCTCCCGCACATCAAACTGCATACGTCCTTTGGCAGCGTAGAGGC
Organism: Coriobacteriales bacterium; assembly: GCA_031274985.1. Classification (GTDB taxonomy): domain Bacteria; phylum Actinomycetota; class Coriobacteriia; order Coriobacteriales; family UBA8131; genus WQXH01. The sequence continues at coordinate 8,115 of JAISPK010000044.1, forward strand.
TAAAGCGGCCTCGCACCTCTACCTGCATGCCACTTTTGAGCTGCACACCGAGGCGGTCAAAAGAACTGCGCCACATCAGGCAGGGCAGCGCTGCGCCCTGGTCGGCGAGGGTAAAGTAGACTGCCTTGTAGCGCGGATTATCGGAGAGGTCTGAAATCTCCCCGATGATGCACAGAGAGATCTGTTCGAGGGTCTGTCGGGCTAAAGCCAGGGCAGCAGAAACGCTCAGCGGTTCGGTGTTGGCCGCCTGGTTCGCTTCAAGATAGGCGTAGTCCTGTATCACGTTATCCTCAATACTCTTTGAAATACTTTGTTGGCCTGCGCAAGGTCTTACTGTTTTCTTTCCTAGCGGCGCATGCCGAGGATATACACAAACTGAAGGACTGAGGCAAGCGCAGCTGCTACGTAGGTCAAAGAGGCGGACCGCAACACCGCACTGGCTCCACCGATCTCTTTTTGCGTCAACCAACCGCTCTGCCTGATAAAGCTCTTTGCTCTCTTTGAAGCATCAAACTCTACCGGCAACGTGATGAGCTGAAAGAGCAGCACCGCTCCAAAGAGCGCAATGGCAACGTACACCAGGCCGATCATCGAAAGGAATATGCCGGCAATGAGCACGAACACCCAGAGGTTTGAGGCAATCGACGCAACCGGTACAATGCTTGCCCGTGCCTTGGCCGGAACGTACTCGCAGGCATACTGCAACGCGTGTCCGCTCTCGTGACAGGCTATGGCAACCGCCGAAACGGTTCTCCCGTGATACACCTCACTCGAAAGCGACACCACGTTGGTTCGAGGATCAAAATTGTCGGTGAGCTGCCCCGATATCTCGATAATGGCCACGTGGCCCAGCCCATTGGAGTTGAGCATAGTGCGTGCGGCATCAGCGCCGCTTACCCCAAAGCTGGAGGGATTCTTCTTCCATTTTTTGTAGGCGGTCTTAACGAGGAATTGAGCCCCGACGCCGAGAATCAAAACCAGGAGAATCAAAAAGTAATAGCTTATGACCATTGTTTATCACATCCGTTTGATTGTTTATTGCAAAAGACAGGGTTTCAGTATAACAGGGCGCCTTGGCTTGCCCGGTAACTAAGCAACAACGAATCGGGCAGCCCCGGGAAGTATCCGCGCCTCAAAGGGGGTGCTAACGGCGGGTATCTCCCCGTCGATCTGTAGCTCAAGATCGGGGTTGGACTTCACCAGAACATATTTTGCGTGGTGAATCTCGAGCGCATCGGTGCGTTCCGAAAAATTAACCATGGAATCGAGGAAAATGGCAAAAAGGGCCGGGAGTAACTCCACCGTGTGTTGCTTTTTGAGTATCACCACCTCAAACAAGCCATCTTGCGCGTCGTTGCCGTGCGTAATGGAGAGGTCAGGATAGATCTGGGCAAAGTTGATAACCAGCACGGCTATGCCGGTGACGTTGATCTTCTGGTCATCCAAAACGATGGTAAAGTCTGCCACCTTAGGGTTAGGCTCCGAGAGTGCCGCAGCAAAATAGGCCATAGGGCCAAAGCGGCTCTTGAGGCGCTCAGCACGGCGCATAATAGAAGCATCGTAGCCGGCACCTCCAATAACGGCAAAACCCTTTCTACAGCTTTTTCCCTCCTGCAGATAGGCCATCTCACCTATGTCGTAATACTCAGTCTTAAGCGCACGGGCAATCCTTGCCAGAGCACTGGGCTCGTCGGGTGTGTTGAGATTGGTGGCAAGCAGGTTTGCGGTACCCGCCGGAAAGGCGAGCACAGGAATGTCGGAGTTTCTCAGCTCGTAAGCTACCGTGGAGATTGTGGCATCGCCCCCCGCAGCCACGACCAGGTCAAAGCTCGCTGCATCGTGGAGCATATTCTCGATCTTGGCCTCTCCGTCAGTAGAGCGAATGCAAAGCTCGTCGCCATTGCGCGCAAAATATCGATTGAAGTCATGGATGGCGCCGGTTTTGAGGCCTGATACCAGGTTGTTGATGATGAGGATCTTCATAAGCTCCGTCTCGCTTTCACCGCTCGCAGCTCAGCTCTTTGGCTGCGCGTCAAGGAGTTGTTCAGGGGTGGTCTTTTGGGTCTTGGTAGTAGATAAGAGGTAGAGGCACAGCACGATACAAACACTCACTATCAATAAACACATGCATATCACGAGAGAAAACGAAAAGAGGTGCTCGCTGATGAGCGTTGCGCCTGTTCCCTTAACTGGCATCGCCAGAAAACCGAGGGTGTCAGCTGTGCCCAACGAGAACACACCGGCTGAGAGTGCGGTGCCGATGCAAAAGCCGAGGTTTCTGTTGGTGCCGACAAAACCGCTGGCAAAAGACGAATACTCTCTGCCTGCTGCCGTCATGATATCGCTGTTGTTGGGGGTATTGAAAAATCCCATGCCGGCGCCACCTAACACCATGATTGCAATAAAGAGTCCAAAGGACAGGTCCGCACTGAGAAAGAAGGCTAAACAGATGCCGGCAAACAACACAAAAAGCGCCGGGAGCATCACCTTGGATGCCCCGAAGCGGTCAGCCACAAAGCCTGAGACTGGTCCGCAGACCGCAAGCGTCAGAGAGCTCACCGTCATTAACACGCCCATAGTGCCCACCGGAATGGCCCATACCGTATTGAGAAAGAAGGGCAGTTGAAATACCAGCATCATAAAGGCGCAGTACGCCATCAAAGCGAGGAGGTTACCGATGATAAAACGTCTATTCCTGAGGAGCGCAGGTGGTAGCAAGGGGTGCTTCTGGTAACGCTCGCCCAAAACCAGGATCGCCAAAAAAATCAGGAACACCAACCCAAACCACAGGTGCCCTTCAAAGCTGGCACTCATAAACACAATGAGCGAGGCAATCGCACCCGCAAAGACTACCGAGCTTCCCAGCCCCAGTGATATCTCTCGATTCCTGGGCAAGGGTGAACGGAGCCACAGGGCCGCCATGATAAAGGTCACTAAGCCCAGAGGCACACTGAGCAGGAAGATGTAGTGCCACGAGGCTACCGCAAGAACGAGACCTCCCACTGCCGGACCGGTTACGTTGCCAAGACCCACCATGAGCACGGTGATGCCCATAGCTCTGCCTCGTTGCGAAATCGGAAAGATCGTAGCAACCAGCCCCATACCCACCGCAACAGCCATTGAAGCGCCTATTGCCTGCACCGCTCGTGCAATGAGGAGCGGCCCAAAAGAGTCAAAAAGCGCACAGGAAAGCGAGCCTGCCGTAAAGATGGCAATTCCTGCTATGTAAACCCGGTGCGACCCGACACGGTCGCCCAGGCGCCCGAATAGCAGCATCATGGAGCTGGTCACGATGAGATAAATCGTCGAGACCCACTGAACCTGGGCCATGGAGACCTGAAAACTCTCTGCCATTATCGGGTTGGCGATGTTGACGATTGAGTTGTTGAGGGTGGACATCAACGTGCCCACCGAAGTGGTGGCAAGCGCGAGCCATTTGTTGGTTGTGAGGGGCGATTTGCTGAGTGCGGCGGCGGTCATGCGCTGGTCCTTCGGTGATAATCTGCGATGAGCCATTGCTCATAGGCTCTCTGGTACTCCTCTGTGCTGGGTTCCTTCAGGTCGCCTCGCTGATGATTGCCACTGTTTGTTTTGTACACCGATTGTGCCTTCAGCACTGCCAACTCCTCGCTGAGCAAAAAGTCGCTGGTGTCGATGAGGCTGCTCTGCAAGCGGTTCCAAACCGCAGCAATGAGCGCTTGCAGATGCTCTGATTCCTCATCGCCTGTAAAGATGAATTCCTCTGGCGCCAGGGCAAAGTTGTTCTTTGTGTCCGGCTCAACATAGATATCCGCACCTCCGACGACCTTCCATCCGGCAAACTCCTCCTTATTCTCCAGGAGCAGCTTGTAAAACTGCAGTTGCCTGAGATAGCCGCTTCCCAGCTCACTCGCTCGTTTTACCGTACCGGTTTTATAGTCGTATATCGTAAGGGTCTGTGTTGTTTGATCTTTGATGAGCAGATCGATGCGCCCCGTGAGCGGAACGCCGTTAAGCAGGGTAGTAAAACTCTGCTCAGCACAGCACTCAGCGCCGAGTCGCCCGGTAAAGGGAGGAAGAAAGTACTGGCAGAGCAGGTCGAATCGTTGCTCGAGGTGCCTGAGGTCCAGCTGGGGATGATCCAGTGCAGCCAGAGCATCCCTGGCTTCGCTGATGAGTTCTGCTTCGGTTTTTGAACCCGCCTTACACACCTCATTGAGATAACTCGCTATGAACCCATGAAAGACATTGCCAAGGTCGGTGGACAGATTGGGCTTTTGGGGTAGGCTGAGCAGGGTGTCGGTAAAGAAAGTGTTGCCCGTGAGATCATTTTTCTTGTATTCCACAAACCTATTGAGGAGTGACACCGAGAGCTTTCGGTTTTGCAACAGAACCTCGGAGATCTTTTCGATGATCC
>JAISPK010000058.1 GCA_031274985.1 Coriobacteriales bacterium
TGTCAAATTCTCCGTCCCCCTGACAGGCACCGTCCCCTTGACAGGCACGTCCCCTTCTTTCATCTTTCAAGCAGGGCAACCGCATAAGCGCTGATGCCCTCACCACGACCTTCAAAACCCAGATGTTCACTGGTGGTTGCCTTGATGCCCACCTGCCCAATCGATAGCTCCAGAGCTTTGGCGAGGTTGGCGCGCATCTCATCCCGGTGAGGAGAAAGGCGAGGCTGTTGGGCGATGATAACACAGTCGATGTCTACGATGCGCCACCCGTCCCGACCAACGAGGTCACGCACCTGTTTGAGGAGCTCAAGAGAGCAACTGTCTTTGAAAGCCGGGTCAGTTGGAGGAAAGTGCTCGCCAATATCACCGAGGCGCGCGGCCCCGAGCAGAGCATCCATGACGGCATGGGTGAGCACATCTGCATCAGAATGACCAGCCAGGCCTTGCGGATACTCAAGGGACACTCCGCCACTGATGAGAGGACGCCCCTCTTCGCGGCCAGCAAAGGCGTGCACGTCAACGCCCAGTCCGATACGCATTATTGGCTCAATTCTTGTTGCCGCTTGCGCAGTCCGGCCTCTACCGCGGCCGTATCCTCAGGCACGGTGATCTTGATGTTGTTGCGCGGGCCCTGTACCAGCGCCATTTTGCCGCCGATGCGCTCAACCAGAGCAGAATCATCCGTACCGACGAAGCCGTCAGTCAGAGCAGCACGGTGCGCCTCTTTGATGACCTGAGTCCTGAATACCTGCGGTGTTTGCACCGTCCAGAAGGCCGAGCGGTCCGGCGTACCGATGATGTTGCGCTCGCTCACGATCTTGAGGGTATCGATTGAAGGGTGACCTACCACAGCTCCGTCGTAGTCTACGCTCCCGCGCACCGCCGCAATGGTGTGCTCGATAAGCGCCGGCGTGATAAGGGGACGAGCACCATCGTGAATGGCGACAAACTCAAACTCGTCACCCACCATGTTGAGCCCGGCCAGAGATGACTCCTGGCGCAACTCCCCTGAGGCGGCAATGACTACCGGGGTCACAAAGGGAAAGGCGTCAATGGCGCTGTGACAATACTCTTCCATGCGCTCCGTTGGGCATACGACAACAATGAGCCCCACATCGGCCACTGCGTCAAACGCCTCTGCGCTCCACGTAAGAATCGGCTTACCGAGAAGCTCGAGTGTCTGCTTGCCGCCATCGCGACCATAGCGCTCGCCTTTTCCACCCGCGAGAATGATCGCCGCGGTGTGCGGTTTAGAAGAAACCCTGCCCTGCAACGAGAGAAGCGCCGTCTCAAGCATCTCTATGTTTTCTTTGTTTGCGATGAACTCCGGTTGCGTGAGGATGCTCGGGCCTCCCACCGGGTCTGTTCCGGGATACTGCAGTTGTTTGTCGGCAGAGGCGCTCATCGTGAGTTAGATTGTCGACCTCAGCCGCATGAACGACTTGGCCAAGGCACGGATATTGTTGATGCCCAGGTCTTCCATGCGATCGTCAAATCCGTCTTCGGAATCCGAAACAACGGCGTGAAGGCTGCCGTACTCCTCAATGATGCGGGCAACGGCCTCTTCGTCGAGCATCGAGATGCGGCTGATGGTGCGAAACCCGCGCGGAGAAAGATGTACTTCTTCCGCCGGTGGCGGGTCATAGCCCAGGAGCCTCATGATTTCTTCGGTGTTGTCTTGCGGCTTGATCCTCACCAGCTCCCGCGCAATGAGTTTTGCTTCTTTGGGATCGCTGGTCTTGGCATAGTCGCGAATGATGAGCAGGAAACTCTCCGACAAACCGCGGACGAGCTCTTCGAGCTGACCGCGCAGCAAGCCACTGTTGTCTCCCAAAAAGTCGATGTTATGCTCGGTTTCTACCGCAACCACAAAGATGCGGATATAGCGATTGAGCACGTCGATGATATCGGCCACGGTGGAAATGTCGTCCATCTCCAAAAAGCTCAGGCGAACACTTGCCCGTTCAAGATTATTGCGATAGTTTTGCAGAGCCATGATGCCCTGGTTGCTCTTTTGCAGAAGGATACCGTCGGAATCGAGGGTAAGCCCTTCGCCGTCCCGGTAGAGTGTGGTCTGTCGGCGTCTCTTAGAGATGGCGATGACCAACGTATTTGCCTCCACCGACGTACGGGAGCCGCTCCGGTGTCTCATGCCGGTCTCCGGTGTGGGAATGGCAGGATCCGGACTCAGGTGCAGATTGGCATAGGCTATTCTGTCGGCACCCTCGCTCAACAGAATGGCGCCGTCCATCTTGCACAATTCAAAGAGGCGTTGAGGAGAAAACTCGGTGTCTATCTTAAACCCGCCGCCACTGATCTTCATGACCCCTTCGATGTCGCCAATGCAGATCAGGGCGCCGTTTTGCGCAGAGTTGATCATGTCAATGGCCTCGCGAAGAGACGTACCGGTTGAAACCATATTGATAGCATTATCAAAGTGATCAGGGCGGGATTGATCAAAAATGCTATGTATTTCTTTCATCAGCGTCTCCTCGTTGATTCAGGAAAGAAAATTTCTAGGGTACATAATAACAAAAGCGGGGCACAAAACACGCCCCGCTCTCAGGTACTTTATGTTTCCGCTTTATGTTTCCTGCTCAGGGGCAACCCGACAGGGCTACACGGCAGGGCTACACGGCAGGGCAGCTTAACAGGGCTACACAGCAGGGCAGCTTAACAGGGCTACACGGCAGGGCTGCCCTCATTACCGGGGGTCCCGGACCGTGGTCGGCCACTGGACTTGAAAATCGGCGTGATAAGCTCAGTCTCGCGCACCAGGGTATCCCGCTTGCGTGGCTTGGGAATCTCGCCTTCTTCAAGCGAAAAGACGATCTCGCCGTCCTTGAGTTCAGCAACGATGATCTTTCCCGACTCCCAGCGTCCCTCTAGCACCCCTTCGCTGATGGGGTCTTCAAGCAGCCGCTGGATCGCTCGGCGCAGAGGCCGGGCACCAAAGGCAGTATCCGTGCCTTCCTCGGCAATGAACTCCCGGGCTTCCTGGCTGAGGCGCATGCTCATATTCTGGGTAATCAAACGGTCGCGCAGGTCGGAGACCATCAGCTCTACAATCAAGCCGATCTGCTCCTTGGTAAGACTCTTGAACACAATGATCTCGTCAATACGATTGAGGAACTCCGGACGGAAGAGCTTCTTCATCTCCGTCATCACCCGCGAATTGATCTCCTTGTCAGAGAGACCTTCCCGTGTGTCTGCGCTGCCAAAGCCGATGGACTTTCCCTGGGCTATCTCGCGCGCTCCCACATTGGAAGTCATGATGATTATGGTGTTGCGAAAATCGACCTTGCGGCCGTGACCGTCAGTCAGTCTTCCCTCTTCAAGGATCTGCAGGAGAATGTTGAAGATGTCCGGATGGGCCTTTTCGATCTCGTCAAAGAGCACCACCGAATAGGGTCGGGCACGTACCGCCTTGGTCAGCTGCCCTCCCTCATCGTAGCCCACATAGCCGGGGGGAGACCCCACCAGACGCGAGACCGTATGCTTTTCCATGTATTCGCTCATATCAAAGGAGATGAGCGCATCTTCCGTGGAAAAGAGAAACTCAGCCAAAGACTTGGAGAGCTCGGTCTTGCCTACGCCCGAGGGGCCGAGGAAGATAAAAGAACCGGCAGGACGTTTAGGATCCTTGAGGCCCGCACGCGAACGGCGGATAGCCTTGGAGATAGAAGTCACAGCCTCGTCTTGTCCAACGATGCGCTCGTGTAACACGTCTTCCATGCGGAGCAGCTTTGCTGTTTCAGCTTCGGTAAGATCGGTCACCGGCACGCCGGTAGACATGGAGACGATATCGGCGATTTCCTTGGCAGAGACATTGGCAACATCTTTTGAGCTGTCTTCCAGCCATTTCTCCTCCACCTGGGTACGCTCCACCATGAGTTGTTTCTCACTGTCGCGGAGCTTTGCGGCTTTCTCAAAGTCCTGGGTGTTAATGGCTTCGTCTTTTTCTGCTCTGATCTTGCGGAGCTTCTCATC
>JAISPK010000074.1 GCA_031274985.1 Coriobacteriales bacterium
AAAAGCCGCTGAGCAAGTGTATCAGCGTGCTCTTGCCCGCGCCACTGGTGCCGATAACCCCGATCTTCTTGAGGCCCGATACCGAAAAGGAAACATCGTTGAGTGCTTCAAATTCGTCGTAGCAAAAGCTGAGATTGTCTACGTCAAGGCGCGAATCGGCGCTCCAGGCAGGGATGTGACAAGGGGGCGCATCAATCCCGGAATCATGATTCGTGTCCTCGCTCGCTTTTGCAAGCATCTTGAGGATGGAGCTCAGGGCATTGCGTCCATCGAGGGAGGCGTGATAGTCAGCGGCAAATTCACGTATCGTCTTAAAGTACTCAGGTGCGAGAATCAACACCGTGAGGGCCGGAAAGAGCACCAGTGAACCGTCCAGCAGTCGCAGTCCCAGCATGATGGCCACCGCGGCCACCGACAGCGTTGCAAAGAGGTCGAGCACCGCGCTGGAGAGCGTGGCAACGCGCAGGGTTCTGATGGTGGCCTTGCGAAAACGCTCGCTCATGGTAAAGATGCTCTTGCCGTGGCGCTTGCTCACGCCAAAGAGCTTAAGGGTATCAATGCCGCGCAGCGTGTCGATAAAATGGTTTGACAGCAGCTTGAATTGACGATGCTGCTTGGCGGCCCTCTCCTGAGCCGTGCGGCCAAGGAGCACCATATACAAAATGATAAACGGAAAGAGCGCCACCAAAATCACGCCGGAGACCCAGTCCAGGATAAAAATAGGAATCAGCATAAAGAAGGGGATTATGGCCAGGCGGATCATCTTGTGGAGCACCAGACGCAGGTACGTCTCTACCTGCTCAACGCCCTCAAGGAGCAACGTGGTGGTGTTGCCCGTGCCGCTTACCTGCACTACCTCCACGCCGAGAGAGAAGATCGTCTGCAAAAGGCTTTGGCGCAGCGAGTCAGCCTGTTGAAAGGCGTAGCGGTCGAGCATGCGGTCCATTAAAAAGCGGACAACCTGTATGCCAATGAAGCAAAAGAGAAAGAGGGCGATCCAGAGGAATTGATCCGAAACAGGATTGCCTCGCCACAGATCGGTAATCGCGCTTCCGAGCGACCATGCCTGCCCGAGAATGACCAGGCTCTCTACAGCAGAAAAGCACGCCAGTGCTATGAGTATTCTCTTTATTCCCGGTAAGCCGAAGAGTGCTCTATCAATCATTCATTACCCTTTGTATTGACCTTTTCTGTCATCCTGAGCGAAGCGAAGAATCCTTCGCCCAGGATGACAGAAGAGAAAAATTCCGTCCATACAAAGAATTGGTGCCTAAGCAAAAAGTCTTGCCTAAGCACCAATCCTTAATACTGGTAAACAGTATAGTCTAATACGTCAGATCTTCGTCCTTGATTCTTCCTCTGAAGGAGCGATAGATGATGAAGTGATAGAAGAGAACAAGCGGCACACCAATGCAGGTGATACCGGTCATCCACAGCAGCGCTACCTCGTTGGAGGAGCCGTTGAAGATGGTTACCGGATTACCGGTGGTGGCGTTGATCAGGTTGGGGAACTGTGACGCAGCCCACAGGAAGGGGAGGAACAGAACCGCAGCAGCCTGAGCAAGGAAAGCCAGGATGTCGTTCTTCTTGAGCACCAGAGACACGATCATGCACACCACAAAGAGCAGTGCAAAGACGGTGGCAATGAGCATCATCGGGTTGGAGAAGTCAGGCAGGCCGCCCAGTACCAGGAGAATCATAGCAGCGGTAGCCAGAACAAAGACTACCAGAGCGGTGATCTGGAAGGGAGCTTGCAGCTTCTTGGCGCGAGCCTGCAGGTCAGAACCCTGAGGAGCCTTGACGGCAATCCAGGTTGCACCGAGGGCGAGGAACAGTACCAGGCCCAGGATACCGCAGACCAGCGGGAACGGAGTCAGAAGATCGATAACCGGAATGGTGACGATTACGTCGCCGTTGGCAGCCAGAGGCACACCCTGCAGGACGTTACCGGCGGCAACACCAAAGAGCAGTGCCGGAAGGCCGGAGCCCAGGAAGAACAGGATGTCCCAGAGCTTACCGCTGCCTGCGGCTTTGTGTGAACGGAACTCAAGAGCCGTTGCACGTACGATAAGTGAGAAGAGCACCAACATTATCGCCAGATAAAAACCGGAGAAAGAGGTTGCATAGGCAAAGGGGAATGCCGCAAACAGGGCACCACCGGCGGTGATCAACCATACTTCGTTGCCGTCCCATACGGGGCCGATGCTGCGACGAAGGATTGCCTTTTCTTTCTCATCCTTGGCGATGAAGTTATAGAGGGCGCCTACGCCCAGGTCAAAGCCATCGAGCACAAAGTAACCGGCGATCAAAAGGGCAATGAGCCAAAACCAAATGATTTGAAACAGTTCTAACATGATTATGCACCTTCCTTCGCAGAGCTACTGTCAGCTTTGGGGGCGCTTTCAGCTGCCTCAATCGGGCCCTTCTTGATGATCCCAAATACCACCTTGAGCAAGACGATAAGAAGGAAGATGTAGACCACAGCAAAGAGGGCTATGGTGATGATGATCTCGGGAGCAGATACTACCTGAGACCAGGCATTTGAAGTGAGAAGGGTTACATCAGGGTTAGCCGCATTCGGATAGACAACCCAGGGTTGACGTCCGTACTCTGCCGTCATCCAGCCGGTCTGAATGGCAATAACCGGGACGATCGGGGAGAACATCAGCACTTTCTGGAGCCACTTCATCTCCTTGACCCTGCCCTTGCCAAGCCCAAAGATGAGGGCCAAAACGAGGAGGATAACAATGAGACCAAACATGAGCACCATCAGGTGATAGGTCTGGAACACCAGGTTAACCGGCATTGAATGATCTGCAATGGGGGCATAGAGATCGTTGTTCTCAAGAGTGCTCAGACCGGGGGAGGTTGAATCCCAGGTTCCGTTAAGCAAGAAGCTGGTGCCGCCGGGGATGGCGAACGGAGCAACTACCTGCTGGTTTGCCTCGTCAACATAACCAAAGAGATAGAGCGGGGGTACTTCGTCGTTGTACATACCTTCCATCATGGCAAACTTCGTGGGCTGCTGCTCGGCAACGCCTACGGAAGAAGAGTGTGCCGTGATGAGCAACAGGCAGGTCATGATTGCACCAAGGATGGCGCCGAGCTTCATGGTTGAAGAAGCAAACTCGGGGTGCTTTTTCTTGGACATGTAGTAGGCAGCAATTGCCATGGCTACAAACGAAGCAATAACCAGGAGGGCAAGAATTACGTGGAAGTAACGAGATGCCAGTGAAGGGTTAAGAGCCGCAGCGAGAAAATCACTGACAACTGCCCGGGGCACGTCGTTTTCGGTTACCACTTCTGAACCTGCAGGGGTCTGCATCCAAGAGTTAGCGATGAGGATCCACAGTGCGGACAGTGCTGAACCAAACCAGGTCAGCCATGCAGCCACAACATAGAATCCACGGGAGACCTTGTTCCACCCAAAGATGAGGATTCCCAGGAAAATCGACTCAAGGAAGAAGGAGAGCAGTGCTTCGGCAGCAAGGGGTGCGCCAAAGATACTTCCTCCAAAACGTGAATAATCTGCCCAGTTTGCGCCAAACGCAAACTCCATGGCGAGACCTGAGACGATACCAACGGTAAATACCGCAGCCAGTATCTTGACCCACATTCTCGCGGCCGCTTCTTTCTTTGGATCTTTGGTTCGATAGGCTTGAGTCACGACCAGAGCCATGATAAGGCCAATGCCTACTGATAGGGGCACGAACAAAAAGTGGAACGCCGCTGTTGCGGCAAACTGCATTCGCGCCAAAAACTCAGGGTCTAAGAACAGGTCCATCGCAGTCACCTCGCTTCCTTGTCTTGCGGGCGAACGACTCGCCAGCTCCAATTACAACAACTGTTTACCATAGTACTCTCCTTTGCACCGACAGTAAAAAAAGAATATGTTATCGAGATAGTAACATTTAATAGTCAACAGGGCAACATTTTTTCAAGAATCTGAAGCGGTACAAAGTATAAACCTACTCGCTACTCCTGGGTAGTACTTAATCGCGGTTATTTCTGACGAGGGGACGTACCTTGCGTCTTGCTGACA
>JAISPK010000101.1 GCA_031274985.1 Coriobacteriales bacterium
AGGTGCGTCCCCTTTTGCCTGCAACGGAGAGCCTGGGTCTCCTTAGGTGTGCTCAATTGCCTGTGTCAGACTTTAAGCTAGAAAAGTCGAAGTGCCTTTGGCATTCTTCGGAGCCCGCAAGAACCTCCTCGTCGCGTGTTTTCTGTTGGCTTTTTGAGAAAATAGCAGTAAAATGACCATCAAACGTTTTGGTTACATGCGCCCTTTGCTGTACCGATGTTCGATATGATAATAAACCGGAACAGCGAACATTAACGGAGAACTCAGAATTATGAGCGACATAAATAGAGCCGAGTGCCACGGCGGGGGAAAGAGAGCTTTCAGGTTTGCCCTGGCCGCCCTGATGGCCACCACGCTCCTTTTTTCCCTAAACTTCCCTGCTGCCTTTGCAACGCCAACTTCTGCAGAAAAGCAGGCTGAGGCTGACGAGGTCAGCGCACGCCTTGCTATTGCTGAAGAAGAAATGCATGCGATCCGCGGCGAATACTGGGCGGCAGTTGAGGCACATGACACTGCCTTGGCCGGCATGAACCAGGCGCAGGAGCGTATCGATGCCGCGCAGAAGATCATCAGCGAAACCCAGGAGCGCCTGGGCAATCGTGCCAATCAGATGTATCGCCAGGGCCCGCTCACTTTTCTCAATGTGCTGTTTGGCTCTTCCAGTTTTGAAGAGTTCACCACAAGCTTAGACCTCATCAATGCAATCAACCTCGAAAACGCCCGGCTTATCCAAGCCAACAAAGATGCTCGCGCCGAAGCTAAAACTGCTCACGAGGAGTTTACTGCTCAAGAAAAGGTAGCGGCCCAACGTCAGGCAGAAGCCGAGGCTATCCAAACCAGAGCTGAAGAGCTGATTGCTCAGCAACAAGCAGAATTAGCCGGTCTCAACGCCGAGGTTGCCGAGTTGGTGGACCGCGAACAAGCTGCCCGCCTGGCAGCTCAGGCAGAGGCAAACACCTATAACCCCAACCCTGGCTACACTGCGCCTCCTCCACCTTCCGGTGGGTATGGCGACGTTGTCTCAGCAGCAGCAGATCGCCTCGGATGCCCCTATGTTTGGGGGGCTACCGGTCCGGACACCTTTGACTGTTCCGGACTGACTTCCTGGTGTTACAGCCAGTCAGGGCGCGGCTGGATCGGACGCACCGACAGTGCGCAATACGCAAACGCCTCTGCGCGATGGGCGTATTCAAGTGGCGGTGCAGAGCCCGGTGACGTGCTTTGGTGGCCCGGACACGTAGCAATCTATGTTGGTGGCGGTTCTTATATCCACGCCCCGTTACCCGGACAATACGTCTGCTACTCATCATGGAACATCGGTGCAGCCGTGGTACTCCGCTTTTAGTACCCTTTGTCTCACAGCCTGAAACCTTATGAATCACCAGACTCTTGACATACGCCTTTTTGACCGTTTGCTCCGCATGGTGCTTTGCGCGCTGCTGGTGGCAGGTCTGTTTGGCGCACTGACTTTGGGAAGTTCCCAGAAGCAGGCCTACGCTACTACCTCTGCAGAAAAGCAGGCCGAGGTGGAGGAGGCATTCGGTCGTCTCGACGCTCTGCAAACAGAGCTCAACCAGATTGCCATCGATTACGATGCGGCAATTCTTGCCCATAGCGACGCACTTGCGAGGATGCAAGATGCCCAAAGCAGAGAAGAAGCGGCCCGCGTTCGCATTGCAGGGCTTCAGGAGCAGCTGGGTGGCCGCGCATCGCATATGTATCGAAGCGGCAGCACTTCGTATCTAGACGTTCTCTTTGGCGCTAAGAGCTTTACCGAGTTTATCAACGCGATGGATCTGATCAATCGGGTCAACGAACAGGATGCCCGCCTGGTTGTGGAGACCAAAACGGTGAGAGCCGAGGCAGAGGCCGCCCGCATCGAATATACCGAGCAAGAAAAACGCGCTCGCGAAAAGCAGGAACAGATCGGCGCCCTCAAGCAACAACAGGAAGAGGCAGCAGCGTCTCTGAGTGCCGAGATTGAAGCGCTTCAAGCAGAAGCAGCCGAGCTTTTAGCTCAAGAAGAGGCTGCCGCTGAGGCGGCCAGACAGGCTGCAATGGCTTATGCAAGCGGACCTACCGGCCCGGTGTCCGATGAGCAGCTTGCGCGGGTTTTTGCGTTGGGCCTCCGTTACCCCTTTTACAACTACCAGCCGCTCTCCAGTCCTTTTGGTCCGAGAGACTTTGATGGATTCCATTACGGTGCCGACTTTGCCTGCTCCTCAGGCACACCGGTACTTGCCGTTGCGCCCGGGACGGTTGTCTCTGCCGGCGTGGGCGGTGCCATGGGGGTGTACGTCATCATCATGCACGGAAACGGAATACGTTCCATCTATATGCACAACTCCAGTCTCAATGTGAGCACCGGTCAGTATGTGTCTGCCGGCGAGGTCATCGCCTACTCAGGCTCCACCGGAAACTCCACCGGTCCCCATCTCCACCTCCAGATCGAAGTAGATCTCACTCCGGTAAACCCCATGATCTTCCTGTAAATCCACCCCGTCCTCAAGGGGAGGGGTCGTTTTGCGCCTCCGTTGTCTCACAGAGCAAAAAGACAGCGGGCCATAATGCTATAATGGCAAAACTCAATAATAGTGGTGTGGGAAGTGGAGGGTATCATGGATTTTGAATCATCTCAAACAAAGAAGAATCTGGCCTTTGCCTTTGCAGGCGAGAGTCAGGCTACCAACAAGTATGCGTATTTTGCCAAGGCAGCGCGCAGCGAGGGTTACCAGCAGATCGGCGCGATTTTTGACGAGACCTCCGGCAATGAGCAGCAGCACGCAAAGATGTGGTTCAGGGCTCTGCAAAACAGCGGAGATGCCCGCGGCGCTGTGCCTAAAACGCTGGACAATCTCGAGGCCGCAGCTAACGGCGAAAACGAAGAGTGGACCCAGATGTACAAGGAGTTTGCCGAGACGGCAAAAGCCGAGGGTTTTGCAGAGCTTGCCGTGCTCTTTGAGCGAGTTGGCGAGGTAGAAAAGCATCACGAAGAGCGCTATCGCCGGATCATCGATCACCTGCAAAAAGGCGTAACCTTCAAAAGCGACAAGGTCGTTGCCTGGAAGTGCCTTGAATGTGGATTCATCCACTT
>JAISPK010000053.1 GCA_031274985.1 Coriobacteriales bacterium
CCGTCCCCCTGACAGGCTGTCATATTCTCCGTCCCCCTGACAGGCAAACCTCCCCTTTTGTCGGCATATTTTCAGCCCTGAGGGTAAATAGTATAATTCAGGTAACTCTGCACCGAGAGATACGTGCACGAGAACTATCAAGCTAGACCAATGAGCATAAACGGAGGATGAATACTATGAGCGTGAGGTATACGCCCAAAGCGGTGGTGCTGCACAAAGGCCAACCGGTTTTTGTTGAAGAGGCCAATCAGGCAGCGGATTTTATTATCGACAGCGAAGTCGGCCGCGCAAAGACGATGGCCTACCGCATCATGCTTGCCCATCAGAAGAGAGGCAGTGCCGCAGACGGCCAGCTCCATCTGGCCTTTGATGCCCTGCTCTCACATGACATTACCTACGTGGGCATCATCCAAACCGCCCGTGCAAGCGGCCTGGAGCAGTTTCCGCTGCCCTACACGCTTACCAACTGCCACAATTCGCTCTGTGCTGTGGGAGGCACCATCAACGAGGACGACCACGTCTTTGGCCTCAGCGCAGCCCACCGCTATGGCGGCAACTATGTGCCGGCAAACGTGGCGGTGATCCATCAGTTTGCCCGTGAGCGCATGGCCGGCGTCGGTCGCATGATACTGGGCAGCGATTCCCACACCCGCTATGGCAGCTACGGCTGCATGGGTTTTGGCGAGGGCGGGGGAGAACTGGTTAAACAACTCCTCTCCAATAGCTATGATCTTCCCGCGCCGGAAGTGGTGTTGGTGTGGCTTACCGGCACTCCGAGGCCGGGAGTCGGTCCTCACGATGTGGCTTTAGCTCTGGTGGGAGAGACCTTCAAAGACGGCAGGGTCAAAAACAAGATCCTCGAGTTTGCAGGGCCCGGCATAAAGAATCTCAGCATGGACTACCGTGCAGGCATCGATGTCATGACAACCGAGACCAGCTGTCTCTCATCAATCTGGCCTTCAGACGTCACCACGGCCTGCTTCTACGACATGGTCGGCCGCAGCCAGGACTTTGAGATGATGAAGATTCAGGACGGCAGCTACTACGATGCGCTCGTTGAGGTGAATCTTGATGCTGTTGAGCCGATGATTGCCCTTCCGTTTCACCCCTCCAAGGTCTATACCATCGCAGAGCTCAAAGGCAACGCTCATGCCATTCTTGGCGCTATTCAAGCAGAAGCAAATGACGAGCTCGGCGGTCAGGTCAAGCTCGACCTGCTCAAGCATATCGACAAAACCGGTGCTATCCAATGCGACCAGGGAATCATCGTTGGTTGTGCCGGAGGGCTGTACGAGAACCTCTCCGAAGCGGCTGCGATTTTGCGCGGTGCAAACGTAGGCAGCGGCTATTTTAGCCTCTCCGCATTTTCAGCCTCGGAGACCATCAACTTCTCCATCACTTGCGACGGCACGGCGGCTACGCTCATGGAGGCGGGGGTTTTGCTCAAGCCTTCTTTCTGCGGCCCCTGTTTTGGTGCCGGCGATACCCCGAGTGACAACGCCTTCTCTCTGCGTCACGCAACGCGCAACTTTGCCAATCGCGAGGGTGCCAAACCGGGGCAGGGTCAGGTGTCGGGCGTGGCGCTTGCCGACGCGCGCTCCATCGCTGCAACCGCGGCCAATCAAGGGCGCCTTACTGCTGCCACCGAGCTTGACTACGAAGCCATCAACCGCCGAGGACGCTCCAGTTGGAACGAGAGCTACCAGGGTGCGCTCTACGACAAGCGATGCTATTTTGGTTTTGGCGAGCCAGATCCTGATTACGCGCTCCGTTTTGGCCCCAACATCGTTGACTGGCCCTCTTTGCCGCCTCTGGGAGAGCACCTCTTATTGGAGCTGGCGGCGGTGATCCACGACCCGGTAACCACGACCGACGAGCTGATCCCCTCAGGAGAGACCTCGTCGTATCGCTCCAATCCGCTGGCGCTCGCCGAGTTTACCCTTTCGCGCCGGGTGCCGGACTATGTCAAACGCACCAAACAGGTTGCAGACAAGGCAAGGCTTTTGCAGGAAGGAACGCCTTCGGAAGGCATTGAACGGCTTATCCAAATGCTCGAGGTAGATCCCTCAAAGCTGCAACTGGCCTCTGCCGTCTTTGCTACCAAGCCAGGTGATGGCTCCGCACGTGAGCAGGCCGCTTCCTGCCAAAAAGTCCTCGGAGGTGGAGCAAACATCGCCTATGAGTATGCCACCAAGCGCTACCGCTCAAACTGCATCAACTGGGGCCTGCTGCCCTTTACGCTCGATACAGTGCAATCCTTTGACTTTGAGAGCGGGGACCTCATCTTTGTCCCTGATATCAGAGCCGGTATTATGGAAGGCAGGGAAGAGTTTAACGCGCAGATAATGAGCGGCGGAGAGCTCCGCAGCCTCACGCTTTTCTGCAAAGGACTCAATGCAACCGAGCGGCAGATTCTTGCAGACGGCTGTCTCATTAATTACTACGCAAACCAGTAACTACTGCGAGTGATAATTACAACCGGCGTCCCACATCCGGTGCCTGATTTGCGATTGCACGTTTAGATAAGAAACATGCTGCTCAAACAGAACAGTATCAGCCGTTAAATGCCAGTTAAGTTGTGGTATTTCTGTGAGTTTTATGCGCAATCACTTCTCTTATGGTAGAGTACGGAGAACGTGGGGTAGATAGCTGAGCACAGTTATCTCTAATTGAATAGAAAAACGAGCGGGGGGGGCTTTGGTAACAAAGCCCCCTCTTTGCTGCAAGAAGACGGGGAAAAAGGGGTTACGTCGGCTGTACATACCTGATGTGCGCAGGAGCGCAGTAAGGGGAAGACAATGAAGAGGGAAACAGCAAAGGGACACGAGGCAAGGAAGATAAGCCCAAGGCGGATGCCGCGCTCAGGCGGCAAAACACGTCTTTTGCCCAGAATAGTCGAGAAGTCGGTAATGATCACGTTGGCCGTGCTGCTGGTCTTTGGGCTGTTTCCGTTGTTTGTATTTGCTACGGACCCCATAGGGACACCATCAGTGGGAATTCCCCCGATATTGAACATCGATGGCTCAGATGAAGGTTCTTCCGGCTCCGGCACCGGCGGTGGGGAAGGCTCCGGTCAGGAGAACCCGAACGGGTCTCAGCCTGGTACCGGCAGCGAAGAAGGAGCGGGTGGAGGAACCGGCGAAGGAACCGGCGAGGGTGGAACCGGGGGAGGGGCAGGAGCTGGCGGAGAGGAGTTTCCGACTCCCGGTCTTGGTAGTGGAGAGCTTAACCCTCTTGCGACCACCTGGGTTGTTTCTTACGTATATCCTTCCGGGTCTCCCGCAACCGAAACCGTTGTTGAGGGCGATCCCGCGCCGTACAAATCCGTAAACCCGGCTCTGTATGGAAAACTGCGTTTTAGGGGTTGGTTCACGGTAGCCAATCCTGACAACACAACAAAACCCTATGACTTTGGCACCCCAATCACGGGCAATCTCACCCTCTATGCGGCGTTTGCCGACACCTATCTCATCTCTTATCTTGACCAGGCAGACACGGTTATCCATACCGTAGAACTGGCTCCCAACGCGAGGATCTATAGCCCCTCCAACAAGGATGTCTTTGATAAGATCACCGCGCCCGGCAGTGGCCAGCGGCTCATCGGTTTCTACGACAGAGATGACGTCAACACTCCGCCCGTGCTCATCGATTTTAATTATGCGACGGCATCAAAGAACCTCTATCTCAAGCCCTACTTCAGCCAGAACTATTACGTGCTGTTTTTTTCTGAGGGTACGCAGGTAGACCCGCAGTTGGTAGCCTACGGAAATAAAGCGCTGCAACCGGCAAACCCGACTCGTCCGGGATATACGTTTAACGGGTGGTATCTAGAAGGTGCCTCCATGCCCTTTAACTTTAATACCGCTGTCACTGAGGATATAACCCTTACTGCGCGATTTACCCCGTCAACGGCAAACTACACCATTGCACTATGGATGGAAAAACCCAACCTCTATCTTCCGGGCGCTGAGCCCACTCCCGGCAATCTTTCGGACTACAACTATATTGGTTCGGTTAACTATATTGATTCGGTTAGAATATCGGGAACCACCGGGACAACCACTAACGTTACCAGCGCATCGCTTGGTTCGCTGTGGACCACGGATGGCATGTTGAAGTATGCCGAGTTTCAATCGGCTGGCAACAAGGTTATCAATGGCAATGGCACCACGGTGGTCAACCTCTATGCTAAGCGCAAGGTCTACACCTACACGTTTAATCTGGGCACTACCACTGGCAGATCGATGAAGATTGGTGGAATTACCTACAATTCCGGTTACGGCCAGACCCAGTACGAGATGAAGGTTAAGTATGGGATGGAGATATTAACCAAATTTCCTGCACAGGCTAACGATCCCACCTATGTGCAGTTTAACGGGGGCACCGGGATGATTTTTTCTTACTGGGGAAAGGATTTTACGGGGAGTGGCATCTACAGTACCAGTGGCATTGCCACCAGATGGTTCGCCGCAGATGAAGCGGTGCTGCCTGGTGATGGCAATAATTCCAACAAGCTCCAATTCACCGCGGTCTGGGCTGATCCCAGCACCACGTATAACTACCGCTACATGATAGAAGCTTTACCCGGGCAGGTTGTGACAACCACAAATTCAGCCGTTTACAACTCAAAAACCTATATCGTTAAAGAGGAGTTAAACGAAAGGTATCAAATCGATCCAGTAAATTTCCCAATAGTCGCAAAAACCATTGATGGACTTACTGCGCTGAAGCAGAACTGGTATAACACCGATACTACACGTACTCTTGAATACTGGCCCTACACCTATAGTGAATCAAAAGGCTACGAGCGTATCGTCGCTCAAGTCAGCCCTCCAGGAGGACCTATCGACCCGGCTAACTACAATTGTTTTTTCTATGACCGCATCAGATACAACCTGGAATACAATCTGGTGGTTGGCGATGGAGAACCACCGGTCACCAACAGCTCTCTCTTTGCAACCAAAACCTTGATGTTTGAAGAATCCTTTGCCGGCTATGAGCCTGCAACAACTCCTGCTCGACCGGGTTATTCCTTCCTGGGCTGGTACAGAGATGCAGACTACATGGTGCCCTTTGACTGGAACGGCTCGATGCCTGTGGGCGGCTCAATCGCTTATGCCAAGTGGCAGGCAAACGACCATTTAGTAAGGTTCTTCGACTTCAAGGGTGGCCCTTTGATGGCCACGAAGTGGGCAGCAAACGGAGGCTATGTAACCGATTCAAGCCCAGTGCCCTCGTATATGGTAGGGCAGTTCTACCCTGGTCGCGGTATCTATCTTGGCTGGGGCTACGACATGGCCGTTAGCGTCCCTGCTCCATTCTACTTCTCTATTCCGATCTTCCAGGACTATGACGTGTATGCCCTTTGGCGTACCACCGGTTTGCATGTTTCCTATAATCTAGATGGCGGTATCGGTGCAACGCCTTTTGACGGCAACGAG
>JAISPK010000120.1 GCA_031274985.1 Coriobacteriales bacterium
TCCGCTATTACTGCACGCACGTACTGCAGGGGCTTGCCTACCCGGAGGGCGAATACCTGAGTTCGCTCCGCGACACGCTGGAGGTTTACCTTAACTGCCAGTGCGACATTACCCAGACAGCCAAACTGCTCTTCGTGCATCGCAACACGGTGAGGTACCGCATAACAAAGATCCAGAACATGCTGCCGCGGCCACTTGATGACCCTGACTTTACCCTGCAAGGGCGCCTGGTGACCTATCTCTCTGAGCCCGGGCGGATCTAGGCAAGGACCTTTTGATTCAAAATAGTAGCCCCGAGCTCATAGAGTTCCCGGGAGACCGCTTTAAAGTGCTCGTCTTCTGATTGATAGCCCACGCCATTGACGATGACGAAACCCGAGTAAACACCTATGGTTTCCTCTTTGCCGTCGGCCCGGACAAGCGTAAAGTACATTGAGAGACCACCACCATATTCCTGGTAGGAACCATCGGGGGTGGCGAGTTGCAACTTGTTGAGGATGGCAATCAGCTCATTTATCTCACTTCTGGTGAGCTCAACCTGATCGGCGTATCCGTTGGTGCCGGTGATCAAAACCGTCGCAGAGGTAATCTTGTCTGCGGATAGTTTTTTATAAGGCGTGTCGGCAGATCCTGTGCAGGCAATACCGAGCAGAGCTGTGCAGAACAGCGTCAGGGCAAGCGCTATGAGCAGTGCCTTCTTTTTCACATGCGTTCCATTCAACGGGGACCAGGGGCACAAACAGCGGGACATCAATGATCGGTGATGTGTATTCGGTACGATTCGGTATGGGGAATATCCTCGTCATCGTCGATGCGCACCATATTCATTTCTATTGTGCAGTCGCCTGCTTTCAGAGCCTCATAATAAAAGAGGTGCACCTCACCGCCCGAGCCCGGCATGTTTGAGGTTGCTCCGCTGGTATCGATCGTGTCGTTCAGCTGTTTAATGAAACGGTCATCGGTGATCTCCGGTTGCCACCGGTAAGGTATCGACTGATTCTCGCTCATCTCAATACGTATGATCTGGCCTGTAGCTGCCTCGGTCACCTTGTCAGAGAAGGCTTGCACTTCTGATTCGTTTATCGGAGGTTTGGGGTCATTCTTAAAGAGGTCGCATGCCGATAAAGCCGACAGAATCAGCACCGACAGGAGCGTGAGAACCAGGAGTTTTTTCATTACTTCACCATCCAACTCTCTATTGAGATGCGCTCTATCTCGATGAGCTCCTTGGATGTTTTGTCGTATTCCGCGAGGATCATCTCCGGCTCAGTATCGTTGCTCACCGTAATAATGATGCCCTTTTCGCCGAACTTCGGAGCCATGCCGCCATCGGTGTGTATGAGGAGGGGCTTTCCTTCGATACTGGTCACTACGCGGGCGATGCCTTGATCAGCCAGTTTGTTGTAGGGATTGTGACCGCAGAAGAGCGCAGGGACTTCCGCTTTGTTGAGGGCGTAATCGGTGCCGATTTGGATCAGTTGCGCGTCGCCCGGCGTGTTTGGGCTTTGGCTGGTGTGCTCTGCGCCGATTATTCTGAGGGTCTTTGCGATGATGGCGGGTTTTACGATGGTCGTCTCATCGGCGTAGATCGAAGTGATCAGCGTGAGAGCCTCTAGTATGTCTGCCGGCGACTGGTTTTGAGGATCAAAGGTGGATACGTCGTCGGCGATGCTCCGCAGGCCCTCGAAAACTGCGTTGTTTTGGTATTGCCGGCCCTTGTAAAACAGTCCCTTGACGCGTTTGCCGTCTTGCTCACAGACGAGCCTGCCCTTTTCGTTTACGTAGCCAATCGAGAGGTCACCCTCTTCGTCAAAAGGCAGCATCGAGTGTGTCAGGTAGTTACCAAAGCCGTCTCTCTCAAAGGTATTGAAGCTCTTCAGGTAAAACTCGCCGAGCTCGTTGACGAGCGGGTCGTCCAGGTAGTTGGCGTACGTCAGGGGGTCTTTGCCCTCCTGCTCAAGCACCTCGTTGCGCTTGGCCAGGAAGCCATCTCCGAGTGAGCCCCAACCTTTATGAAAGACCCAGTCAAAGGCGTTCCACTCCGTGGACTCGTAGTGGCGGTACATGATTGCGTCTATAACCAGCCACTCGAAGTTACCGCGCCCGTATTCCTCGTTGAGCTTTGCCCGGTATTCGCTCACGATGTCGCCCAAAAGCTCGCTCATCTGCTGCCACAGAGCCTCCTGCTGTGGGTATTTTTTGCGCAGTTCCTGCAGCTCCTGCTGCTTATCGAGCCACCAGTTAATCGACATCTTATCGACGGCCTTCAAGCCCGTGAATACGATGGTCCCCACATTGTGTCCCAGTATCTCAGCCCACCAATGGCGCAAGGCAGCATCGTTTTTGATAGCTTCTGAGCAGTCGCGCTTGTCAGGGAAGTTAAGCGCGTCACTTCCTTTTTCGATGTCCAGAGGGGTTTCAAAGGCCACCCCAAAGTCGTTGCTGATGGCCTCGTAGTATTCATTCCACTTTGCCTTCTGGCGATCTGCGGCATAGCCGACATAGTCTGCAAAGGCTTGTGCCCAGTGACTCTTGCTCCTGATACCCTGTTCAGGCCCTGTTTGCGAGAGTTCTGCCTCCAGCCACTGCTTAGGGGCGAAGAACCCGTCGTTCACCGGTACGGCAAAGTCATCCTCGATGCCCTTGTAGCCGTCATAATACGGAAGGTGCAGCCCCATAATATTCATGAACGCATAGAGGTCGTGGTTTCCCGTGACATAATGTGTGCGACCGTCTTGCATGAGCGCCTGAATTATCTGAAAGGTGCCGATGGGATCCTTGGCGCGATCCAGGATGTCGCCCAGAATAAAAAGGTCACTGACGCCAGCATAGTCTAAAGAGGGGTGCCGCGGCGAGCAGACGCCCTGTTTGCCGGTGCTGAGTATGCCGTATTGAATAAACTGCCAAAAATGCTCTGCGCCGTGCGGGTCGCTCACCACAAGGGCCCGATAGGGCTCGGCAAGGTTATTAAGATGGGGGGTAGCGTTGCTCGCAAGCTCTGTCCCCGCCCTGTTGTTTGCCTGATTCGCTACTTCGTCCATAGGATTCTGTCTCCTTTTTATGTTTTATTCCACCACCCCTCTATTCTACCAGCAAGGGGCCCTCCTCGGATGCGCGGTTATCACCGAGATTCAAGCTGCCGCTCATCCTGCAACTGTGCTGTATCAAGAGAGACTTCACATCTCGCTACAAAACTGGCACAATGTGATCGGGCAAAAACTTCAGGCAAAAAGTAATAAGAAGGCGAGGAATTTAGATGTCCCCAGTTGAGGTTTATTCTAAAAGTAAAGGCCAGCTTCTGGCCGAAGATCTCTATCGCTCTTTTGAAGCGAGGTTGTCGGTAAGCACGCTCACTGCCTGCCCGGTAGAGTTTGCTTCGGCCTTCGTGCGCACCGCTGCTTCAGAAAGCTGCGGTAAGTGCACGCCCTGTCGTGTAGGGTTGGCACAGCTTGCCCGTCTCATCGATGCGGTCCTGGACGGAAAGGCAAGCGACCAAACACTCGATCTCATCGCGGAGTTGGCTCAAGGCGTCTTTGCTTCTGCAGACTGCGCCATTGGGTTTGAGGCAGGGGCCTTTGCGCTCAGGAGCCTTAAGGGCTTCCGGGACGATTTTCTCTACCATGTGCAACACAACGACTGTAGCATGCAGACCTTTGCGCCGGTGCCCTGCGTGGCGGGGTGTCCCGCCGGAATCGATATTCCGGGCTATAATGCCCTGGTGGCAGCCGGGCGTTACACCGATGCCGTCAAGCTTATTCGCCGGGACAATCCCTTTGTGAGTGCGTGCGGTCTGGTGTGCGAGCATCCCTGCGAACTTTACTGTCGTCGCGGCATGGTAGACGATCCGCTCAACATCCGAGGCATCAAGCGTTTTGCCACCGAGCATCAGGAGGAGGACTATGAACCTCTCAAAGCTGAGCCTACCGGCAAGCAGGTGGCCGTTATCGGCGGGGGACCCTCCGGACTTTCTGCTGCCTACTATCTTGCGCTCATGGGCCATTCGCCGGTCGTGTACGAGCAGCGACGTCAGCTTGGCGGCATGTTGCGTTATGGAATTCCGGCCTATCGCGTGCCGCGAGAAGAGCTTGAT
>JAISPK010000132.1 GCA_031274985.1 Coriobacteriales bacterium
GGTCACCACATCGCCCACCTTGAGGCCACGGGGATGCAGAATGTAAGCCTTGGCGCCGTCGGCATAATGCAGCAGCGCAATGCGTGCAGAGCGGTTGGGGTCGTATTCTACGGTTGCGACCTTGGCCGGAATGCCGTCCTTGGTGCGCTTGAAGTCAATGACGCGATACTTGCGCTTGTGGCCACCGCCCTGATGGCGAGTGGTGATGCGCCCGTAATTGTTGCGACCGGCCTTTTTAGGCAGAGGACGCAGGAGCGATTTTTCGGGAGTTGCGGTGGTGATCTCCGCAAAATCCGATACGCTTTGGAAGCGGCGCCCCGGGCTGGTTGGTTTATATTGCTTGACTGCCATATTACACTCCGAATGCTTCGATGGTTTCGCCCGCCACCAAAGTTACGATGGCTTTTTTCCAGGTGCGCGTATAGCCTTTGGCGTAACGTACCCGCTTGGGCTTTGCCTTAACGCTCATGGTGTTTACGTTGAGAACATGCACATCAAAGATCTTTTCTACGGCATCGCGTATCTCGATCTTGTTGGCTGTCTTTGCTACCTCAAAGGTGTAGCGGTTGTCGTTCAGGAGGTCATAAGAACGCTCCGAGATAATCGGGCGAATGATGACCTGACGTGGATCCTTCATTTACTGAAGCACCTCCTCGATGTATTTCAGTGATGCAGTGGTGAACAGGAGGGTGGAATTATCGAGGAAGTCACGCGTGTTGGATTCCGAAACGGCAATCACACGCACGCGAGGGATGTTCCTGAATGAGAGAAAAGCGTTGATGTTGTTATCCGGAAGCACGATGGTCACGCGACGGGCGATCTCGAGGGCCTTGAGAATGGCTGCTGCCTCTTTGGTAGAAGGCATCTCAAAGGCAAAATCATCGATTACCATGAGCTCGTTGTCTGCCAGCTTGGCAGAAAGTGCGCCCTTCATGGCCAGTTTGACCTCTTTGCGATTGACCTTGATGGCATGTGAGCGGGGCGTGGGCCCAAAGACGATGCCGCCGCCGCGATAATGCGGAGAACGGGTTGATCCCTGACGGGCGCGACCGGTGCCCTTTTGGCGAAACGGCTTGCGTCCACCACCGGACACCTCACCACGAGACTTAGCGCTGTGGGTACCCTGCTGCTTGGCAGCCTGCTGGGCACGTACCACCATGTGCATCACGTGGATGTTGGGTGAGATTGCAAAGACCGAGTCCGCCACCTTAGTGGTGCCGAGCTTCTTGCCCTTGGTATCGGTTATGTTAATAGTTGCCATGACAGAACTCCTCTATATGATGCTCTACGCGGTGCGGACGCGGAGTAGTGCGCCCTTGCCGCCCGGAACGGCACCTTTTACCAGGAGCAGATTGCGCTCCACATCTACTTTGACGATCTTGAGGTTTTTAACCGTGACCTTTTCGTCGCCCATATGACCGGGCATTTTCTTGCCTTTGAACACACGGCTGGGGGTTGCACACTGACCAACCGAGCCGGGAGCGCGGTGGAAGTGTGAACCGTGGCCGCCGGGACCACCTTTGAAGTTGTGGCGCTTGATGCCGCCGGCAAAACCCTTACCTTTAGAGACGCCACTGACGTGCACCTCGGTTGACTCGGCAAAAGCCTCCAGGTTGATTTCCTGGCCTAGCTCATAGGCCGTGGCATCCTCGACCCTTACCTCGCTGAGGTAGCGGCGTGCTGCCGTGTTGGCATTCTTAAAATGCCCGGCCATTGGCTTGTTGATCTGCTTTTCTCTGAGTGAGCCGTAGCCGATTTGAATGGCGTTGTAGCCCTCTTTGGCATCGGTTTTTATCTGGGTGACCACGCAGGGGCCGGCCTCGATGACCGTGACCGGGATGAGCTGATCGTTTTCTGACCAGACCTGGGTCATTCCCACTTTGCGGCCTATTAACATGTTACACATCATCTGCTCCTAGAAACTTCTCTGACGAACTACAGCTTGAGTTCAATATCAACGCCAGCCGGAAGATCCAGGCGCATCAACGAATCAACAGTGTTGGGAGTTGGCTCAAGAATATCGATGAGACGCTTGTGTGTGCGCATCTCAAACTGCTCTCTGGAGTCCTTGTCCTTGTGGGGTGAGCGAACCACGCAATAGAGGTTGCGCTCGGTAGGCAGGGGTACCGGCCCCGAAATCGAAGCACCGGTCTTCAGTGCCGTGTCCACGATGAGCTTGGTG
Organism: Coriobacteriales bacterium; assembly: GCA_031274985.1. Lineage (GTDB taxonomy): Bacteria > Actinomycetota > Coriobacteriia > Coriobacteriales > UBA8131 > WQXH01. Next base: position 2,183 of record JAISPK010000132.1, read on the forward strand.
GACTGGTCGACGATCTCGTGATCGTAACCCTTAAGACGAATTCTGATTCTTTGAGTCTTAGCCATCAGGCATTTCCTCCAGCCTTCAAGATGATCTCCTCGGCCACACTCTTGGGAATGGGCTCATAAGAAGAAAACTGCATTGTGTATGATGCACGGCCCTGCGTAGACGAACGCAGGTCGGTAGCATATCCGAACATTTCTGAAAGGGGCACCATGGCGTTGACCTGTTGGGCGTTGCCACGGCTGTCTATGCCGAGGATGTGTCCGCGGCGACTTGATAGGTTGCCCATGACATCGCCCATGAAGTTTTCGGGGGTCTCCACCTCAACGCTCATGACCGGCTCTAAAAGCACCGGGGTTGAGCGGCGGAGCGCCTCCTTGACTGCCATGCTGCCGGCGATCTTAAAGGCCGCCTCTGAGGAGTCAACCTCGTGGTAGGAGCCGTCAACGAGCTCTACGCCGATGTCCACGATGGGATATCCGGCCAGAGTACCGCTTGCCAGCGCCTCCTGAATGCCCTTATCAACCGGGTTGATGTATTCCTTGGGAATGACACCGCCGACGATTTTGCTGGTAAATTCGTAGCCCTCGCCCGGCTCGCGCTTGACGAGGTTGATGTAGACGTGTCCGTATTGACCACGACCACCACTCTGGCGGACGAACTTGCCTTCAACGTGCTCGACGTTCTTGCCGGCAGTCTCGCGGTAGGCCACCTGGGGCTTACCGACGTTTGCCTCGACCTTGAACTCGCGCAGCAGACGGTCAACGATGATCTCCAGGTGAAGCTCACCCATACCGGCGATGACCGTTTGACCGGTCTCCTGGTTGGTGGTGACCTTAAAGGTGGGGTCTTCCTCAGCCAGCTTCTGCAGGGCTATGCCCAGCTTGTCCTGCTCGGCCTTGGTCTTGGGCTCAATGGCAATGTCAATGACGGGGTCAGGGAATTCCATGCTCTCAAGGATGACGGGCGAGCTCTCAATGCAGAGCGTGTCGCCGGTTGAGGTGTCTTTGAGGCCCACGGCAGCAACGATGTCGCCGGCTGAGCAAACCTCGATATCCTGACGTGAGTTGGAGTGCATCTCCAGCAAACGGCCGATGCGCTCTTTTTTGTCCTTGGTTGCATTGATAACGTATGAACCGGCAGAAAGCTTGCCGGAGTACACGCGAAAATAGGTGAGCTTGCCCACGTAGGGGTCGGTCATGACCTTAAAGGCCAGAGCGGCAAAGGGCTCCTTCTCGTCGGAGATACGCTCGATCTCGGCACCGGTTTTGGCATCGAATCCCTTGATTGCCGGAATGTCCAGCGGACTCGGCAGGTAATTGATGATGGCATCGAGCAGTTCCTGAATGCCCTTGTTCTTAAAGGAGGCGCCGCACACCACCGGGGTGATGGTGCAGACGATGGTGCCTTTACGTATCGCAGCAATGACCTGCTCGTTGGAGTAGTCCTCGCCTTCGAGCACGGCCATCATTAAGTCGTCGTCAAACTCGGCGGCGGTTTCTACCAGCTCCTCGCGAAGCCTCTTGGCCTCGGAGAGCAACTCTGCAGGAATCTCTGCTTCTTCGGGGTAGATAATGCCGTTGTCGTCCTCATTGAAGAGCTCTGCCTTCATGGAAAGCAGATCGATGATGCCTTCAAAGCGATTCTCTGCGCCAATGGGCAGCTGCAGGGTCACGGGGCGGGCATCGAGGCGGTCTGCCATCTGGTCGAGCACTGCAAAGTAGTCAGCGCCCGTGCGGTCCATCTTATTGATGAACGCCATGCGGGGTACCTGGTAACGGCGGGCTTGACGCCACACCGTCTCACTTTGGGGTTGTACGCCGCCTACGGCGCAGAACACGGCAACCGTGCCATCGAGTACGCGCAGCGAACGCTCCACCTCGGCCGTAAAATCTACGTGGCCGGGGGTATCGATGATCTGGATTCGTGAATCCTTCCAAAAGCAGGTGGTAGCAGCAGAGGTAATGGTGATACCGCGCTCCTGCTCCTGCACCATCCAGTCCATCGTAGCAGCGCCATCGTGTACCTCACCGATCTTGTGACTCTTGCCGGTGTAGTAGAGGATACGCTCTGTGGTTGTGGTTTTACCCGCATCGATGTGTGCCATGATGCCGATATTGCGGGTATCTTTAAGTGAAATCTTAGCCATTAATTAAAAACCTACCAACGATAATGGGAGAAGGCCCGGTTGGCCTCAGCCATCTTGAATATATCTTCACGCTTCTTAACCGAAGTGCCGGTGCTGTTAGAAGCATCGAGGATCTCTGCGGCCAAACGCTCCGGCATGGTCTTCTCTTTGCGCTTGCGGGAGAAGTCCACGATCCAGCGGATGGCGAGTGTCGTGGCGCGACGGGTATTGACCTCCATGGGCACCTGGTACGTGGCACCACCAACACGCTTGGGCTTTACCTCCAGCGTGGGGCGCACATTTTCCATTGCCTTCTTGAATACCGAAAGCGGATCCTGCCCACTCTTTTCTTCGATGATGTCAAAGGCGCCGTATACTATACCCTCGGCTACCGACTTTTTGCCATCAAGTAATACCTTGTTGACAAGCTGGGTCACCAGGCGGTTGTTGTATGTTGCATCGGGAGTGATTTCCCTGCGCTCGGCAGCTGCTCTACGTGGCATGCGTGCTCCTTCTTTCTGTACTCTGTGTACTCTGCTCTGTGTACTCTGTCGTCCTGCGCGTTTCCTCAGTCATCCTGAGTTTCCTCTGTCATCCTGAGTCTCCTCTGTCATCCTGAGTTTCCTCTGTCATCCTGAGTTTCCTCTGTCATCCTGAGCGAAGCGAAGGATCTTTCTCTTACATCAAAAAGGTACCCAACCTACAGATACCTCTCACTATTACCTACTTAGGTCTCTTGGCCCCGTAACGGCTTCTGGCCTGCTTGCGGTCGTTAACGGGAGCACAGTCCAGTGCTGCACGAATGACCTTATAGCGCACACCGGGGAGGTCTTTTACACGACCGCCACGGATAAGCACCATGGAGTGCTCTTGCAGGTTATGGCCGATGCCGGGGATATAGGCACTGACCTCCATGCCATTTACCAGGCGAACACGGCATACTTTGCGAAGGGCCGAATTAGGCTTTTTTGGCGTGGTGGTGTAAACACGGGTACATACGCCACGTTTTTGTGGGTTGCCTTTAAGGGCCGGGGTCTTCTTCTTGTCCACGACCTGCTTGCGGCTCTTGCGCACCAGTTGGTTAATAGTCGGCAAAATGCTCTCCTTCATGTTAACTTTGAGCTCTAGGGGTGAGAAACTCTGAGTTGTGCTCACGTAAAAAACATGGTGGTTTCTGCGGTATTACACACAGAAAACACGCGCCTAAAAAGACGCGAGTGAGAATATTATCAGTCTCTTCCGATGCTGTCAAACGCCACGCCGCCGGGCGTGTCCATATTTATCAAAGGAGGTGCGGATATCGATATGCGTGACTTGCATCGCCTGCCTTACTGCGAGCTAACGGCGCTGATTCTCTGTCTCAATTCTTTCATGCTCATTGATCTGCAATCCTCAAGGCTGATCTTAGGATCCAACGCCATGAGTTGCTGCGCAACTCTAAAGCGCGCTACTCCCATGCCTGCTTCGAGGGCTTGTTGATGCGCCTGTGCGCTCACCTGCTGGCAACTGCCTGCGCACGGTAATCTGGCAATGCAGTTTTGACTGTAGTCAGCCAAAGTGGCCGACTGCTCCTGACTGGCGGTAATCACCGAGACCTCTACTAAAGAAGATGCATCTATATAAGAGAGAAAAATCGGACTCTCAACAAGTGAGGCGAGCGCCTGCTCATAGCTGCTGTTGATGACTGCAACACTGCTCAGCACTCTTTGCCCGTCGCTGTTGTTGGCTCGAGCGTCAATGACCCGGTCAAAACGGTTGATGCTCAGCTCAAGCGAAGGGTTCAACTCAATTTCTACCAACGCGGTTTCTGTGGCGTAGAGCCGGTAACCGCCTAAACCAAGTGCGCAGACCATGAGACAAGCCGCCAGCGCAAACACTGTTTGCTTAACTCGTGGCTGCCTGCTCCTTTTGGTCAGTTTCAATTCATTGCGCTTGCGCGTGAGCATCCTGAGTGTTTGGTATTTAAGCTTAGCGGGGAGAGTGATTGCATCAAAAGTAGCTCTCACTCTTTGGTCGAGGTTTTTCATTGAAGCGCCTCCCTCAGTTGTTTTTTGCCGCGATTTATCCATGAATAAATGGTGTTGACCGGCGCGCTGAGCATTGCTGCTATCTCAGGGGCCGTGTAGCCCTCATAGAGCGCGAGATAGAGCGGTGTGCGCGGAGGATCCGGCAGGCTTTGCATTGCTGCGAGAATCTCGTGGAGGGTATTGTCGGGGTCTGCGCTTGCCTCTATTGGCAGAGCAAGTCCCCCCTACCCTCCCGTATCGAGCGAAACCGTACGGCGGTGGGCAGCTTTAAGCAGGTCTCTGCAGGTGTTGGTGGCAACCTTGATAAGCCAGGCCTTGCGGTGCTGTTCATCATTGAAGTGAGTGTTGCTCAGAGCGTATTTGAGGAGCGTTTCCTGAAAGGCATCCTGCGCGTCAGAAGGTATTACGCAATGGAGGGTGCAGACCCGCCAAATTGTATCTCCATGTGAGTCAATCGTCTGCTCAATGTCCAACTCTGAGCGCATAGGCAACTCTCAGTTGCTCGCCTCAGTGCGAGGGCAGGTGCGCAGCTGTTGGAAACCGGGGCAGTTTTGTTGCATGGCGGCCCCATCGTTGCCTTGTGTGCTTGCTGCGCAGTTTCCCTGCGTGCCAGTGGCACAATTGCCTTGCAGAGCGCCGCAGTATCCGGGAGTTCCGTAGTTGTCACAGATACCATCGGCGTTGGTATCAAGGTAACCGGGGCAGCTAGTATTGCCTCGCTGATCGCAGATCCCGTCACCGTTGGCGTCAATGTAATGCGCTCCCGGTGCCTGCGGGTTGGCGCAAACGCCCAGCACATTTCCCTTTTCCCAGATATTCTGGGTCTGAGTATCCAGAGCATAAGCTGCCCCCGAGAGGGTGAGCGAAGTGACAATCGCAAGTAATGCCACAAGGAGGATTGATTTCTTGGCCTTATTCATAGCGGATCCTTTCACAATACTCTCTTGCCTTCAAGAGATTTTTATTCTGTACCTATAAAACGATTCAGAAGCCTCAATCCGTGCAAGAAAGTTTTGTAGTTTGTACAGGTAAAGCCTATCTATGGTGCCCTTGTCGGCCATCGTCTTATTGTGGTTGTCAAACTTATACTCCTTGATAATATCGCGCACGTTTTTGAGAAACCATTGAGATAGTCATTGAGATCTTCTGTTCTTTTCTATACCTTATCTCTTGTGGCCTCAAGAACACAGACAAAGCGTCGGGTGACAGTTAG
>JAISPK010000015.1 GCA_031274985.1 Coriobacteriales bacterium
AATATCTACTGCAAGAATCTCTATCTCATCACCGGAAACCACGACAAGGACTGGACAGGCTCTGCGCTCTTTAAGGAAGTGCGCGATTACAAGGTACTCAAGCTCGATACCGGGCTGAAGCTGGTGATGTTCCACTATCCAATAATGGACTGGCAAGGCAAGGGTCATGAGAAAAACTGCCGTCAGTCTATTCACCTGCATGGTCACGTCCACAACATTGGGTCGCATAAAAACCTTACTAACTTCATCAGCGGGGTCTACCGTTATGACGTAGGGGTTGACGCCAACGACTTTAAGCCGGTCTCACTCGATGAGATTCTGGCGTTGCAGTAATTGATAGGAGCATCCTGTGACCAAGGTATTATTTGTAGGCGACCTGCTCAAAAGACTATCAGATGCTCATGCTTTACGATGACCGATGCCGACAGGTCATTACCAATAAGGGCATCATCATTTGCTGATTCTCGCGGCACCAGATACCCTGAGGATGGTGTCAACAAGGAGCGCGACAAAGGTGCCGAGTATCAGCCCTCCGAGCACGTCGCCGGTGTAATGGACTCCCAGGTAAATGCGGCTGATCCCCACCAATAAAGCAACCACCACACAGACAGCTAATACCAGTGCACGAGCCTTTGCGCTTCTCTGCTGCCTGATAAAGACCAAAAAGATGGTCACCATGACCACCGTGCACGCAGTGGTGTGTCCGCTGGGGAAGGAATATCCGCTTGCTGCTTGCAGCCAGAGCTCGCTCGGCCGCTCGCGGGCAATCAGTTCAATGAGGGCAAACATTGCGAGAATCCCCCCAATTGAAGCAAGGGCAACGGAAATGCCATACGACAGACGTGTCGGGGGAATCAAGAGCAGCGCCGCAGCCACAACAACGATAACAAGAGTAGAGCCACCGCTTGTGATAATAAGCATAGCGCTGGTGAGCCAGGGAGTCATTATTTGCGTCAGAGCAGCATAGACTGAGGCCTCAACCCGGTAAAGAGCGCCACTTATGACAAGGCCTGCTACCAGGCAAAAGAGGGCTGTCAGCAGCAGCAGGATCGAGAGGCGAAGTATTATTCTGCGCCTATCGAGGCCGAGCTTTTCTGTGTTTTTTCCTGTCGTGATCACTGGCGAAGGGCCTCATCTTTCCTGGGTTGATGGATTACTCAATGGTACAGCAGATACTCTGTCTTGCCCATGATAGTACTCAGCGGCTTTGAGCTGCAAGCGGGGAATGAACGAAAACTTTGAGCTGAAAAAATGGAATTTAGGAAAACTGTAGCAGAATAACAATACTGCAAAATATGTTCTTGTGTATACTATACTAGTAGGGAGTTTAGTAAGAAAAGGTAGAGGGATGAAGTCAACATCAGAATGCGAAAGTGCACATTTTGCCAACAGTAAAGATTCTGATGCAAAAAAGCTCAAAAACCCAAAAACTAGCAACAAGTCAAAAGATTATTTTTGTCAGGAGAATTTGCGTTGCCGCAGGGAGATACTGCTTTCGCAGTTTGGGGTTTTTGTGACGATAGTTGCCACCGTTATTTTTGCCGGGGAGCTAGTAAGCTGTATGACAGGCATCAAAGGGCAAATGCATCAATGGCCTATCTTTGAGGATACGCTGCTCTTGTTATTGGTATTGGGCTTAATCTACGGGAATCTGGTCTATCAGCTCACCCGTATCGGTTATTTTCGCCGTTTGCAGGTGCATGCGCCTTTGGCGCGTCACAGGCAAGTACAGGAAGAAGTGCTTCCTTCACTCACTGTGTTGATTCCATCGTACAAAGAAGAACGGGAGGTCGTTTATCGCACGATGCTCTCGGCAGCGCTGCAAGAATATCCAGACAAGCGGATAGTATTGTGCATAGATAATCCGCCGGATCCAACGGATGAAGGCGATAGAGCGTTGTTGCAATCGGTACGACAGCTGTGCGCGGAGATACAAAAGCTGATGGACGGACCCGAGAAGCGGTTAGCGAGATTATTGCGGCTTTACGAGGAGCGCATGGCCAGTGGCGCCCGGAAAATCAACATGAGGGCAGAAGTACTGATGTTGCGTAATACCAACAACGCTGTTGGAAAATGGTTTAGGCAACAAGCTGCATTGCACTCAGGAAATACACACAGCGACAGGCTGTTTATCGATCAAACATATATCAAACCATCAGGGAGGTATTTTGCTCGAGCCCGCCAGCTTGATGAGGTGTTAAGCAGCGGTGAGCCCTTGCCGTCCACGGACGAAATACTCAGCGAGTACAAACAGCTCGCTTCCCGCTTTAACGTGACCATGAGTTCTTTTGAGCGCAAAGCATTCATAAACCTGTCTCATGAATCCAACAAGGCGATGAACTTAAACAGCTACATAGGTTTGCTCGGTAAGTCATTGCGGGAGAGACGTGTGCCGGGCGGGCTTTTTTTGGAACCCTGCGCGCCTGAGTCAAGGGATGCGTTGACAATTGAGCCTGCTGATTACCTTATTACCCTGGATGCCGACAGCATTCTCTCCTCAGATTACGCCCGGCGACTTATTGAGTTTGCCCAGCAACCCGAAAACAGACGCTTAGCCATTATTCAGACACCATACAGCGCAGAGCCCAATCCGCCAACAACGATTGAAAGGATTGCCGGGGCAACCACGGATATGCAATACATTATCCACCAGGGGTTCACGCATTATGGTGCAACGTTTTGGGTTGGAGCTAACGCGCTGATTCGCACTTCTGCGCTTGACGATATTTGCGTAATTGAAGAAGAGCGGGGCTATCCGATACGGCGCTATATTCAGGATCGTACCGTAATCGAGGATACAGAGTCGAGTATCGACTTAACCATCAGGGGATGGAAGCTCTACAATTACCCCGAGCGGCTTTCTTACAGCGCAACACCCGGAGATTACGGGGCGCTGCTTATCCAGCGTCGGAGATGGGCCAACGGTGGTTTGATAATCCTCCCAAAGTTGCTTGGCTATCTACTTAACCGAAATTTTTTCAGTCGTGCTTCTGAGGGCTTTTTCAGAATCCATTATTTGATATCTATCGCAATAGTTAACATAGCCATACCGATTTTGTTGTTTTACCCCTTTGAGGAGCACATTAGAAACATATGGCTTCCGATGACGTGCGTGCCGTATTTTTTTCTCTACGGACGCGATTTGCTCAAAACAGGGTATCGTTTGTTTGATCTGTTCAGGGTATACGCGCTCAACTTACTACTTATTCCAATAAATCTGGGGGGCGTATTCAAATCTATACAGCAACTCCTGACCCACGAAAAAACCCCTTTTAAGCGCACCCCAAAGGTGGCCGGAAGAACAGCGGCACCAAAGGCATATCTTCTGGTTACCATAGCGTTTATCCTTCTTCTCCTCGTGAGTTCCGTGATTGATATGTTGTATCTGAGGTGGTTCCATGCTGCATTTGCACTCGCTAGCGCATTAATTTTTATTTACGCTTTTATTGTGTTTATAGGGCCAAAGGCTTTTTTGGAGGATACGTCTTGCTATTCATACTCAAAAGTTGATAATAAGGCTCTGACCAGAGTTGGCTCTGACAACAACGTAGGATACCCTGACCCCAAAGATCTCGCTGGCCATAAGCGAGCAACAACAGACGGAGGGCCTCATCATGAAAAATCTCAAGCCGCTGACCATCTTGCATTCCAATGACCTGCACGGCGATTTTATGGCAGAGGAGATAGACAAGGATCTTGCCGGGGGCGTCTCCCTCCTGAGCGGTTATGTGCAGCAGCAACGAAAAGAGGCTCCCAACCTCATCTATTGCATTGCAGGGGACATGCTTCAAGGGTCGCTCATCGATGCCGAGTTCAAGGGCATCTCTACCATAGAGATCATGAACACTCTTGCCCCGGACGTGGTGACCCTGGGCAACCACGAGACCGACTACGGCCTCACGCACCTGCTCTTCTTAGAGCGCTGCGCACGCTTTCCGATAGTCAACGCCAATATCTTCATCAAAAATCCGCTGACGCGTCTCTTTACCCCGCACAAATTCTTCAAGATCGACGGCATGCGCATCATGTTCATCGGCCTGATAACCGAAGAGGTCATGGCGAGCATTAAGTCCGATAACCTCATCAGCAGTTTAATCAACGTCAACGACGCCGCCGCTGAAGTGGGGCGCATCTGTAACGCCTACCGCAACATCGATGTGGACTTTACCATTCTGCTCACCCACATAGGCTTTGAGGAGGACAAAAGACTCGCCGCGCTGCTCGACCCCAACTGGGGAGTCGACCTCATCATCGGCGGGCACTCGCACACCATCCTTGAGGAGCCGGTCAAAATCAACAACATCCTCATCACGCAGGCCGGCGTGGGCACCAAGCACCTCGGACGCTTTGATATTATCGTTAATACCGACTCCAACGACGTGCACTCCTTTAGCTGGCAACTCCTGGATATCAACGAGAAAAACTGCCCCAAAGACGAGGCTATGGAACTCCTGCTCAGCTCTTATAAAGAACAGACGGATGAGAAGTACGGCCACGCGCTGAGCCGCCTGCGCCGTAAGTACACCCATCCGAGCCGCTATCAGGAGACCGAACTGGGCAACCTCTTTGCCGACGCCTTTGCTGCCCAGACCGGTGTTGACCTGATGCTCTACGGCTCCGGCTCCATCCGCACCGAGACCATGCAACCGCTGGTTACCCTCGGCGTTTTGCTTGAGACCGTTCCCTTCAAGGGCAAACTCCATCAGCTCATTTTTACCGGCGCCCAGCTCAAGCAGGTCTGGCGGCATATCCTGCGCGAGGAGACCTTCCTGAGCGACCACACCGAATTCTTCCAGCTCTCGCACCGCCTGCGCATTGCCTGGTCAAGGGCTAAGCAGGATTTTGAGTGCTTTGAGTATGACGGCAAACCGGTGATCGACGATGCTACCTTCCTCGTGGGACTCCAGAGTTTTCATCGCGACAATCTGGAGACTTCACTCGGCATCACGCTTGAAGAAGTGCTCGCCAACGGCTCTGAGGCCGTCATCGCCACTAATGAGCAGGACGTGATCATCGAGTACTTTTCGCAGCACAGCATGAATCGCTCAAGAGTAGACGGCCGCCTGACGGTGCTTTAACTAGGCACTAGAGTCACATTGCAAAAATCAAATATCTCAAGGCCACAAGTCCACCTTATTTAAAAATGATTTGGAATCCATTTAGGTCGGTTTAAAAATAGTTTAGATTCGGTGGAGCGCCGGTTTAGAAACTCCCGCTATAGTCTCTGTTGTTGGCGGAAAACAGGTTGATACTTGATAGCGGATAGGATATCATATCTCATGAAGAACCTAACTTTTGATTGGATAAGACGATCGGATGGAACGAGTGAATTTATTGCATTCATGAATACTCTTCCGCAAAAAGATCAAGCCAAGCTCTATGCGATTATTTCTTTGACGGAAGAGCATGGTATCGAGATAGCTAAGAAGATGAAGTGGACAAAGAAGTTACGAGACGGTATTTGTGAGTTGCGCTCAAAACAAGGAAGTGACACCCAACGAGTCCTGTATTTCCATAATCAGGGTGAAGAGTACATAATTACACACGGATTCACAAAGAAGACTGACGTAGTTCCGGCACAAGAGATCGAACGATCAAGGAGAATGAGAGACGAGTATCTAAAGGATGAAGAAAATGAGTAGCATAGATGATCTAATTCAAGTTGAATGTGATAAGAGCACAGAGTTTGCTGCGGAGTTTCGCAAAGAGAAAGAACGACTTAGTGCTGCAATTGCTTTGATGAAGCTTCGGGAAGAAGAAGGCATGACTCAGCGGCAGCTTGCTGTAGCCACTGGCAAGACTCAGTCAACAATTGCAAGGATTGAAAACGGCAACATGAATCCTTCGGTTAAGCTGCTCAGCGAAATAGCCGATGCCCTCGGCAGAAAGCTTGAGTTCACGTTTGCAAAAATGTGATTCTTGCTTCAATAAACGACACTAAAAAACCGCGGCTGCCAGCAAGCAGTCGCGGTTTTGTTGACGGGTGAGGAAGATCCTTCGGCTTCGCCTCAGGATGACAAAAGGGGGCGCTCAGGATGACAGAGGGGGGCGCTCAGGATGACAAGGTATGGGTTCCCGCCTTCGCGGGAACGACAGAGGGTTACGCGGGAACGACAGAGGGTTACACGGGAACGACAGAGGGTTACACGGGAACGACAGAGGGTGACACTCACCCTGTCATTCTGAGGGCGCAAGCCCGAAGAATCTTACTCAGCCGGGGTTTCCTGTGAGCTCTTGACCAGCTCGCCAATGGCGCCGACAACACTGCCAATACCCTGCATCTCAAGCGGCAGGAAGATCTTCGTTGCCCTGCCGTCAGCGATATTGCGCAGCGCGTTGATGTAGTTATAGGCCAGCAGGTCATCGGTTGGATCCCCGTTGTGAATGGCGTTAAAGACATTGGTGATTGCCTGCGCCTCGCCCTCGGCAATGAGGATCTTCTGAGCCCGCTCAGCACTCGCGATTTCCTTGATTGCCGTGGCGCGGCCCTCAGCCTCAAGAATAGCGCTCTGCTTGGTACCTTCGGCGCGGTCGATAGCAGCGGTCTTGTCGCCTTCTGCCTCAAGGATCATAGCGCGACGGTCACGCTCGGCCTTCATCTGACGGTGCATCGCCTGGGTCACATCTGCCGGCGGTTCGATACGCTGCAGCTCTACGCGCACCACGCGCACACCCCACTTATCGGTTGCATCGTCGAGGATATTACGCAGGGTCACGTTGATCTTCTCACGACTCGTCAGACTCTCATCCAACTGCATCTCGCCGATGACGTTACGGAGATTGGTCTGCGCCAGCTTTGTGGCCGCCAAGAAGAAATTGGCTACGTTATAGATGAGTTTGAAGGGGTCGGTTGCCTCGTAATAGACCACCGCGTCCACGGTTACTGCCACGTTGTCTTTGGTGATGACCTCTTGTGGCGGCACGTCCACCACGTTCTCGCGCATGTCTACCTTGGTTACCCGGTCAACGAAGGGAACGAGCAGGTGCAGGCCCGGCTCCCAGGTGCGCAGGTAACGGCCCAGCCGCTCTACCACGCCTTTTTCGTGCGGGCGGATGATCCGCACCGCGCGGATGGCAAAAATCAGCAATACGATGACTACGATAACACCTAAGATAGTTGCCGCAGTAATGGAAGATTCCAAAATATCCATGGTTACGCCTTTCTTCGACTCTTACAACTTATACAGCTCTTACCACTTACTTTGCCGCTTAAGATTCGTGGGACTTCTTGCGGCTCTCGTCAACGTTAACAAACTGAGGCGCCTCAAGGGGCGTTTTGGTCGGAGGCTCTTTGCTTGCAGCAAAAGACTGCTCCTGCCCGGTATCCGCCGAAGCATCCAGCGGCAACACCTTTACCACCAGCGAGTTGCTGTTGACGGCAAGCACTTCAACAGGCGTGCCCGCCTCAGGCTTATAACCGTCCGCAGTGCTGGCATTCCAGAGCTCGCCGCCCACCATCACTCTGAATTCGCGGGTTGCACTCTGCCCCTCAACCACGGCACCCTGCATGCCCACAAGGCGCTCGGCTCCAGCCTTAACATTGCTTGCCTTCTTGGTGATGTGGCGGGCAAACGGCCGCAGGGCAACCAGTGCTATCACCGAGATGACGATAAAGACGACAACCTGCCACACCAGGCTCAGCCCAAGGGCATTGCCGATGGCCGCCAACACCGCGCCGATAGCAAACGGCAGCAGGAAAAATGAGAGCGAGAGCATCTCGCCAATAAAGAGAACCGCAGCAGCGATAATCCAAATCCAAAACCAGGGTAATGCTTCCACGTGAGCTCCCTTCTCGTAGTGGGTCAGTAGGCCTTTGATTATAAGATATAATCTTAGGCTCTGCCTGTCGAAAAATCTGGAGAACCCATGCGTCCTATCGTTGAAGCACATATCAATCAGGCACTTTCGAGTGCCGCGGCCTCGGGCGAGCTTTCCCTCGCAGGCAGCCCTGAGAGTGCAGTGGAGCGCCCGCGCGACCCTTCTCATGGCGACTGGGCCTGCACCATAGCGCTCAAACTGGCCAAGGAGTTGGGAAAGAACCCCCGCGAAATTGCCCGGATCATCGTTAAGCATCTTGCCAAGGACGCAACATTTGCCAAGGTAGAGATAGCCGGGCCGGGTTTTATCAACCTGACCCTTTCAGACAGCGCCCTTGCCGCAATGCTCCGCGAGGCCTTTGAGCAAAACACGGCGTATGCGAGCACAAATCTCGGAGCCGGCAGAACCATCAACGTTGAATTCATCTCCGCCAATCCCACGGGTCCTATGCACGTAGGCCACGGACGCTGGGCGGCGCTGGGCAACGCGCTCTGCAACGTACTTGAACACACCGGTTGGAAGGTGTGCAAAGAGTTTTACATAAACGACGCCGGCAATCAGATGGACAAATTCGGAGAATCCCTGGCCGCGCGCTATCTGCAGGAGCTGGGGGAGCAAGCCCCGGTACCTGAGGACGGCTACCACGGTACCTACCTCATTGACATCGCTAAAGAACTGGTGAATGAGTTGGGCACCTCGTATCTGGAGGTCGCCGACGATACGCGTAACGCCGCCATGAGGGAGTTAGGCTACCAGCGTATGCTCAAGAGCCAGCAGGATGTCTGCCTGGCGCTCGGCCTGACTTTTGACGTTTGGTTCAGCGAACGTGAACTGTATGAGACCAAGGAACAGGGCGACGGTTCTGCCGATGGCATCAGTGAGGTAGAGGTCATGCTCAAAAAGCTCGAGCAGGGTGGCTATCTCTTTGAAAAAGAAGGCGCCACCTGGTTTAGAAGCACTAGTTTTACCGACGACAAAGACCGCGTGCTCATCAAGAGCGATGGTACGTACACCTACTTTGCCCCCGACATTGCCTACCATCTGGACAAGTTTGAGCGTCCGGTTAACGAAAGATATCCCAAAGGTGGCTCCGAGTACCTCATTAACATCTGGGGCGCCGACCACCACGGCTACGTCCCCCGCATGCAGGCGGCCGTGGCGGCGCTGGGACACGAGGGCAGGCTCTCGGTGATTCTCGGCCAGCTGGTCAATCTCTTCAGGGACGGCCAACCGGTACGGATGTCCAAACGCACGGGCGAGATGGTGACCTTTGAAGAGTTGGTAGAAGAGGTGGGCGCCGATGCCACCAAGTACCTCATGCTCTCACGCTCGGCCGACCAGCCCATTGACTTTGACATCGAGCTTGCCAAAAAGCAGGATGCGTCCAACCCCGTGTACTATGTACAGTATGCCCATGCCCGCATCTGTTCGGTGCTGAGAAAGGCGCGGGAAGCGGGCCTGGATGTTGAAGACCTTATGGGAGAGGTTGCTGCCCTTGAGGGCGTACCAAGCGGAGACGGAGACCTGCTCCTGTTGCTGCAGGCTGATGCCGAAAAGGACCTCATTCGCTATATCGGCCAGCTCGGCGAGCTCGTTGAGCAATGCGCCCGCGACCTTACACCCTTTAAGCTTGCCTATTATGCCGAGGGACTGGCATCACGGTTCCATAAATTCTATACCGACTGCGTTATTATTGGTGAGGACACCAGCCTCAGCCGGGCCCGTTTGTATCTGAGCGAAACCACGCGTCGCGTATTGGCACTGGTATTAGGGCTCCTGGGTGTAAGCGCCCCGGAAAGAATGTAGATTTATCTGCGCTGTTTTTTACTGGTGAAGCCCAACGGGATTATCAGCCCGGCTCACCATGAAACTCACGAAAGGAAGTACATGGCACACTTAGCACATGACCCCAACGCTCGTCCCGACGAGCGCACCACTGCGCAACTGGGCGCAGTGCTCTCCAAAACCGCCGAGGTCAAAAACGACCACCTCTTTGTAGGCGGCGTAGACCTCGCGGAGCTGGCGCGCGAACAGGGCACGGCCCTCTACGTGATGGACGTAGCACAGATCACCCAGCAACTCAGAGCCTATAAAGCGGCTTTTGGCCCGGACAACCGGGTAGCCTTTGCCGGAAAGGCCTTTTTGAACAAGGCCATGGTGCGCCTCCTTGCAGGCGAGGGCTGCTACCTCGATGTATCCGGCGGGGGAGAGCTGGCCATTGCCCGTTCGGCAGGTTTTGATACCGCCCATATCATCGTTCACGGCAACAATAAAACCGAGATAGAACTCGCAGAGGCCATCGAGGCCACAGCCGGTCTGATAGTGGCTGATTGTTTTGAAGAACTCGAGCGCATCAGCCGCCTGGCAACCGAACGCGGCGTGACGCAGTCTATCCTGCTCCGCATTAAGCCGGGCGTTGTGGCCGACACCCATGAATTCATCCGCACCGGTGCCGAGGACAGCAAGTTTGGTTTTGGGCTCAGCGATGGTATGGCGCAGACCGCGGTAAAAATGGCTCTGCAGCTTCCGGGCATTCGCCTCAAGGGCCTGCACGTGCATATTGGCTCACAGATATTTGCCATTGCACCCTATGCAGAGGCAGTGGCAGTGCTGGCTGATTTTTGTACGCTGCTGCAGTCCGAGTACGACTTTACTCCTGAGGTCCTTGACCTGGGCGGCGGGCTGGGTATTGCGTATCAGGCAAGCGACGAGCCCACGGCTATCAAGGAGCTGGGCGCTTTGATTACCACGGCGGTGGCAGAGGCCTTTGCAAGCGCAGAGCTGCCCCTCCCACAGCTTATCGTGGAGCCGGGACGCTCGATTGTTGCTACGGCAGGTATTACCCTCTATACGGTGGGAGCGGTTAAAGAACTCAAGGGAATACGTTGCTATGTTGCCGTAGATGGCGGCATGACCGACAATATCCGCACGGCTCTCTACGATGCCAAGTACGAGGCAGTCATTGCCAACAAGGCCGGCTGCAAGCGTGACGCACTGGTGACCATTGTGGGTAAGCACTGCGAGAGTGGCGACGTGGTGGCCATCGATGCCTCCATTCAAACCCCTCAACCGGGTGATATCGTGGCGGTGCTGGGCACCGGCGCCTATAATGCTACTATGAGTAGCAATTATAACGCCCAGGTGCGTCCGGCCGTGGTGTTTGTCGAAGACGGCACGGCAACGGTAGTGCAGCGGCGAGAGACCTACGCCGATCTTATGGCGCGCGATATCTAGTACGACCCCAAGCGCTATCCAGTACAAGAGAAACCAGAGGAAGCACTATGAGCACAAGAGCGATAAAAGTTGGTTTAATAGGACTCGGCACCGTTGGCGGGGGAGTCATACAGATACTTAAAGAGCACAAAGAGGACTTCCTGCGCGACCAGGGCGTTAACATCGAACTGGTTAAAGTTGCCTCTCGCACGCAAGAAAAGGCAGAGCGTTTGGGTGTAGCGGACCTGTATGTGGCCGATGCCTTTGAGATCATCAATGATCCCGAGATAGACATTGTCATCGAGGTCGTCGGTGGCACCGGCATTGCCCGGGAGTATATCTATGCTGCGCTGAAAGCCGGCAAGCGAGTGGTTACCGCCAACAAAGCGGTCATGGCACAGGACTTTTACGAGCTGCTGGAGCTCAGCGGCTCCAAAGGGGTGGAGTTGGCCTTTGAGACGAGCGTGGGCGGTGGCATTCCCATCATCGGAGCGCTGCGCAACTCGCTCATCGGCAACCGCATTGAGAGCGTGATTGGCATTGTCAACGGCACTACCAACTATATGCTCACGCAGATGACCCAAAACGGCAGCGACTACCACACGGTGCTGGGTGAGGCACAGGCGCTCGGCTACGCAGAAACCGACCCCACGGCAGATGTTGAGGGCCTGGATGCTGCGGCCAAAATCGCCATTCTCACCACGCTCTCTTACAATACCGAGGTGGTTTTAAG
>JAISPK010000029.1 GCA_031274985.1 Coriobacteriales bacterium
ACTCTCCAAAAGCATAACGGTGTTGCGGGACTCATCCGCCAAAAGCTGGGTCAGAAAAATCTCGGCGCGGAGGGCTGCGTCACGCTCGCGAAGCTGCGTAACCATGTCGTTGACGGCGCTCGAAAAGGAGCCGGCAAAGCTGAGACGCTGATTGTAGTCGCCCTTGGCAATCTGCCCCACCTGCCAGGAAATATGCTTAAGGGTGGCCTGAAGGCTCTTGAGGCCGCTGGCGATTTCGTTGTCCGACGATATCTTTGCGGTTGCCTCGAGATTCCCGCGGCTTAATTCATGAGCAAGCACCCGGCCCTCTTCAATACACTTGCCAATGAAGATCATACCCTGCGCAAGCTCTCTGAAGGGCTCGGCGAGTTGCTGTGGGTCTAAATGGGCTTGTTTGGGATGATAGAGAACGTCACGCAGATAGCCAAAGAACGCGTTTACTGCAAACTCCACCTCTTCGAGGGGAAGACTCGCTATCTCTACCGTGTTCTTTTCGGCTGCCAAATACACTCCTTTTGCCCCCTCTTTGCCAATCAACTGATAGAGCAAAACCCGGGGTTGTTGTTCAAGTATCTTTATTTTACAACGCCGCAGAAATTACAACGCCGCATATTGCAGAAATTCTGTTGCGAATACGCCGTTAATACTACCACGCCGTTAGAGCATCTGGTGCGGTTGGCGGTTAAACTACCACGCCGTTAAAGCGGCAGGTGCGATCGCCGTTTGCCCAGCAGTCAATCTCGCGGACATCATAGTTCTTTCCGGTGTACGCAAAGAGAATGCCGGCCAGAAAACCCTCGTCATAGGTGCACACGGTCTCACCGGTTACCGGTAGTCCGCTGCAGTCCAGGTCTTCGCTCACGGTAAGGGTCAGGTTACCGGTGGCAGCATCAAAGGCTTCCATGCGAAGAATGCCGATCTTCTGCTCTTCAAGTGCAGCCTGCAAATTTGCCACGAAGCTATCCAGGTCTGCGTTGAGGTCGAGGGTTGCCCGGGCAAACTCACTGCCAGCCAGATATCCGGCATCGCGGAATAAGATATTGGCTTTTTCTGCACCAAACTCCTTGTTGAGCACATCGAGCATGGTAAATTGCATGAGGCGGTAAATCAGCACCGGCATCTCGTCCCCCAGCTCCCCGCGCCCCGTATTTATTTCACCAAGATTCTCCCATTTGAACACGCTGTGAGTTTCACCCATTGATTGCTTGAAGATATTATCCATGTCACTCCACTTTCTACCCATGAGGCGGCCCCCACGCTCTTAGTGCCAAAACCATTGTATCTGTTTCTCTCCGCTTGTGCAGGATAGCTTTGTTCCCGTTACGTAAGATGTCAGGAAATCAACGTGAGCGACAGATTGTGTTTAAACCTTTCTTCCCTCTACAGCATATCCTGGGGGTCGATATCGGCAACCATGCTCACCCCGGGCATCGGTTTTACCTGCTTGAGCAGGGGCCCGAGCCATCCGGGCAAGTCTGAGCGGGGCGGGGCTTTGATCAACACATGCCAACGATACAAACCCTGGCGTTTGGAGACGACACAGGGGCTCGGACCCAAAAGTTCTGCTGCATCCGGCAGAAGGGGCCTGAGCTTCTCTGCGATACGGGAGGCCTGTTCGCGCACCTCTTTATCTTCCTTGCCCCAGACAAGAATATTGGCAAGCCGGCCAAAAGGTGGATACCTGAGTGCTGCTCGTTCGGTGTACTCCGCTGCCAGGAGCATTGAGCGATCGTGGCGGGCAGCAGCCTGAATGGCAACGTGCTCCGGCCAATACGTCTGTACGATGACCCGCCCGTCCTTCTCGGCCCTGCCGGCTCTTCCGGCAACCTGCTCCAAGAGCTGCCAGGTGCGCTCGGATGCCCTGAAGTCGGGAAACTTTAAGGCTACATCGGCAAGCAGCACGCCTACCAGGGTCACGTCAGAAAAGTCCAGACCTTTTGCGATCATCTGGGTGCCCAGCAAAACGCCACTCCTGGTAGCAGCAAACTCTTCCAGACGTTTTTCGTGACCATCTTTGAGGCGCGTGGTGTCTGCATCCATGCGCACCAACGTAGCGTTGGGAGGGAGTATCTCCGTGAGTTGATCGGCTGCATACTGGGTGCCGGGCCCCAACTGTCTGAGATAGGGGCTTCCGCACTCGGGGCAGACCGAAGGAACAGGTGTGTGCCCGTCGCAGTAATGACAGAGGAGATGGGCAGGATGCTTGTGTAGCGTGAGCGAGGTGTCACACTGCTCACAGGTGGGCACATAGCCGCAGTCGCGGCAGAGCAACACCGAGACAAAGCCCCGTTTATTGAGCAGCAGCACCGCTTTTTCGCCCCGCTCCATGGTTTCCAGAAGGGCGGTTCTCAGGCTGTAGGAATACATAGTGCGATTGCCGGCGTGGAATTCCGCTGCCAGGTCAACCACCTCTACCGGCGGAAGCGGACGTCCGCTGACCCGCTCAGGCAGCACTACCGGAATAAAGGAGCGGGAGGTACCTGGCAGAGGCACAGGGCAAGCATCCTGCTTTTGGGCAAGCCCCTCATCCGTCGAACAGAGTCCGGCAGCATGGAGGCTTTCCAGTGAAGGGGTCGCAGAGCCCAGGATAACCGCGGCTCCGCACAGCTCAGCGCGCTTGATGGCTACGTCGCGACTGACATAGCGCACCTTTGAGCCCTGCTTATAGGTACTCTCGTGCTCCTCGTCAATGACGATGAGGCGCAGATCCTTCAGGGGGGCAAAGAGCGCCGAGCGCGCACCCACCACCACTCTTGCCTTGCCGCTGCGTACCAGTTCCCACTGATCAAAGCGCTCCCCTGCGCTGAGACGAGAGTGCAGCACCGCCACTTCCTCCCCAAACCTGCTGCGAAAGCGCGAGACCGTCTGAGGAGTCAGCGAAATCTCAGGCACCAGGACACAGGCCGAACCGCCTTCGTCCAAAACGCGGCTGATAGCTTGCAGATACACTTCGGTTTTGCCGGAACCGGTGACTCCATCTAAAAGAAGGGTGGCAGGACAACAGGATGCCGTCCCCCTTCTCTCCTCGCTCAATGAATCCAATACCTCGTTGACGGTTTCCAGCGCCTGTTTTTGCCCTGGCGTGAGATGGTCGATGGCCTGCGTGCGGGTGCCGACTTCTCTCCTGCCGCGCACCCTTTGGCGATGCTCAATGGTAACGACCCCGTGCCTTTCCAGGGCCTGCAGCGAGGGAGCCGGGTTTTCTATGCTCAGCGCAAGATCCTGCACGCGCATCTCACCAAAACGAAGCGTCTCGATAATCGCGCGCTGCTTCATTGCATTCTTTGGCGGCTTGTACTCGTCTGCGGTCTTATTCAGATACACCCAGCGGTCGTCTACCGGACCGGCCTGAGGATGGACCATTGTCCAGGTGCCTGAAGTGTCTTTCTTGAGTTTTGCAGTGCCACCGGGCGGGGTAAAGAGACGGATGCTGTCGCTCAGGGGTGCCAGGTATTCCCGGGAAATCCAAAAGGCAAGCTCAACCGATGAAGCCTCAAAGAGTGGCGAAGAGAGCAACTCTCGCACCGGTTTGATCCGCGAAACGTCTAAACCCTGTGCTGTCTCGCCTGACAGACCCACGACATAGCCCAGGGCCGGACGATTAGCAAATTCAACCAGCACCGAACAACCCACCTGCACACCACCAGCCAGCTGCAACGGAATCTCATAATCGTAGGCGGAGTCCAGGGCCCGTGTTTGAATGTCCAATACTATTTGCGCATACCGCTTGGCGTCATCGCATTTTGCTATTTCATTTGACATATTAAGAATACCGCGCCGCTTCTCGCCTACCGGACATACGCTGACGGCACTGCCAATACATCCAGCGCACCAGGAAGCACTGAGATGTCAAACGTAAGCCCCAGCAGCTGTTCTCCGTCGCACTGAGCAGGAACCTGCTCGGCAAACTCCAGTTGGAGATGAGAGGTTTTATGGTAGGAAACACCCTTGAGGCGCTCGTGTTTTCCGGTTTTTATCTGAGTGAGATAGTAGATGGCGGCAGGCCGGTTGACTCCCGTGATGATGTAGACATCAAGCATGCCGTCAACGATACTGGCATGCGGTGCTACCTGATACCCGCCACCATAGGTTGGGCCGTTTTGCACGGCAAATATTATGGTGTCGCACGAAAACTCCCGGTCGTCCATCCTCACCGTAGCCTTATGGGCGGCAAAATCATGGATGATTGCGTCAATTGCCGCATGCGTGTAGAGCAAAAAACCGCGGGCCTTGGTAGCCAGACGCAGTTCTTCGGTCTTGATAGCAACGGCGGCATCCATGCCAAAACTCAGGGTCTCAAGAAAAAAGGTGGAGTTAACGCAGCCCACATCCACCTTAAAGGGCCGGCACTCCGCGAGAGCCACCGCAGCTTTTAGCGGATCAAGCGGAAGACCAAGCGTACGGGCATAGTCATTGCCTGATCCGGCGGGAATGGGAACCAGCGTAGGTCTCTCACCTTCTGCGCGCCTCACCAGGGACTGAGCGATATCGTGCAAACTCCCGTCGCCGCTGAGACAAACGATCAGATCAGCCTCGGTGGTTCGCCCAAACTCCTTGATATGCTCTTTGCTCCTGGTTTCGATTATCTCAAGTTTTGCATCAGCAAAAACGGCGTGTATGCCCTGCGCAACCTGAGCAGCAACTCTGCCGCCCAAACCAGAACCTGCCCCGGCATGGACGAGCAATGCAATTGAACGATAGTCTGGCAGCACTACGGTCTCCTTTTTGTTGAAGGCATTTCACAAAAGAAGTTGTGATATCCTCACTCATACTATACACCAGGCGATACAGGTGAAAAAGATGACAAAACGGGTATTTCTAGATTATGCCGCTACTGCTCCGCAGTTATTGCCCGTGCATGAATTGATGGGCAGTTACGCCACCTCTGCTCTGGGTAATCCCAACGCACTCTACCGCGAGGGAAAGCTGGCTCGTCAGGCCCTGGAAGCAGCACGGGAAGACCTGGCAGAAGTCTTGACCTGCTCCTCGCAGGATCTGCATTTTTGCTCAGGCGGCACCGAGGCGGCAGGCACGCTCATCGAAGGTATCGCCCGGGGCAGCCTGGAGCGGTTCGGCAAGAATCAGGTCAGGATGCATGTGCTCTGTGCGGCCTTTGAACACCACGCCGTGCTCAAGAGCGCGCTTTCACTCAAACGCTCAGGTTACAACGTAGAGCTCCTGCGACCCAACCGTGAAGGCCGCATCACCCCGGAAAGTCTCGAAGCTGCCCTGCGCTCGGACACCCTCATGGTGGTGGTGATGTGCGCTCAAAACGAGTTGGGCACCGTGCAGGATGTTGCCCGGCTTACCAGTATCGCCCATAATGCGGGAGCCCTGTTTGTCTCCGACTGTGTACAGGGTTTCTGTAAACTGCCGCTTAATTTAGCAGATTTAGCCCTTGATGCGGCCTGCTTCTCGTCCCATAAGATCGGGGGGCCTTTTGGCATGGGGGCTTTTTACCTCCGCTCTTCGGTTCCCTTTCTACCCCGCGCACTCGGTGGTGGCCAGGAGCGCAAACTCCGAAGCGGAACCCAAAACGTCCCCGGTGCACGGGGCTTTGCCCTTGCCGCAAAACTGGGGATGGCCGAATCTCTCGCAGGAGAAAACCCCCGATTAGCCGCCCTTCGCGACGAGCTCCTTGCAAGCCTGACACAAGGCTCTGAGAGAATCCGTTCAACCGTGCCTGTTGTGGCAGGCGACACAACCACCCACCTTTCCGGATACCTGCATCTGCTGGTCAAGGGCATCGAGAGCCAGACCATGGTTCTCAAGCTCGATGAACTCGGTTTTGCCGTAAGCGGTGGTTCAGCGTGCAGCTCTGACTCGCTGGAACCCAGTCACGTGCTCCTGTCTATAGGTATCTCAAAGGATGACGCTTACGGAGCGCTACGCATTTCTCTGGGCAAGGTAACCACCGCAGAAGACTGCGCCCGCTTCTGTGAGGCTCTGCTTTCGATTCTGTGAGGCCCTGCTTTCGCTTCTGCGAGTCCCTGCTTTCGCTTCTGCGAGTCCCTGCTTTCGCTTCTGCGGGTCCCTGCTTTCGCTTCTGCGAGTCCCTGCTTTCGCTTCTGTGAGGCCCTGCTTTCGCTTCTGTGGCGCTGATTACTCTTTTTCAGACTGATCTCACTCGCTTTTAGACCAATACTGCTTACCGACTGCTTGTCCGCAACTCGTTTTTACATGAGAGTTGCCCCTTTCTGGCAGAAAAATGCCATAATGTGCGATTTTTTCTTGGCCACTTTATTGCTATATTCTTTGACACTTTTCTGACCTGCCTTTCTTCCAACAGGTGTTTTGTTGCTCTTGAATCCTCCGCTCAAAACCGCGCATTTTGGCAAATTTTTGCCAAAAAGTAGCTCAAGCTCTGCAAACCACTTTGATCCGGCGATTATCCGGCGATTATCCGGCGATTATCGCGCGTGTCTTCGATACAAACGCAGGGTATGCAATAATGTTTCGCATGGAAAAAACAGATTCACATACTCATACCTGGCTCTCGGGGCATGGTGATGGCACCGTAATCGAGGTGGCGCAAACAGCCGTAAGTCAGGGCATGACCATGGTGGCACTTACCGATCACCTGCCTTTACCGCGCGAGGTAGACCCTGACGGCGTTTTTGCCATGGATCCCCTCAACATGGACGAGTACTTTTACCTCCTGGAAGAGGCCCGTCTTGAATACCCCTCTCTGGAAATCATCGGCGGCATCGAGATAGACTGGCGCTGGGGTGCTGAGGACTATATCCTCAGCTGGGTAGAGCGTTATCCCTTTGAGTTACTCACGGGAAGTGTGCATATGCTCACCTCTGAGCAGGGCGAACCCTGGGAATTCGATCATCCGGATTATGCCAAAGGCTGGGAGGAGCGGGGCGAAGAAGCCGTTTGGATGGATTATCTTGAGCTCTGGAAGCAGGCAATCACCAGTAAGGTGCCCTTTGATTTGATGACGCATCCTGATCTGCCAAAGAAACTCAACCACAAGCCTCCCTTTGACCCCACTGAGTACTATCACGCCATGGCAGAGTTGGCAGCTGCGTCCGGGGTCATGGTTGAGATGAATACCTCAGGTCTGTACAAGCCGGTCGGCGAACTTTATCCGGCACCGGCACTCCTCCAAGCCTTTTACGAGGCCGGGGTCCCGTGTGCCATTTCTTCCGATGCTCATACACCGCACCACGTAGGACGCAACTTTGAAGAGGGCTATGCTGCCCTGCGCGCAGCCGGCTATTCCCATCTCACCGTTCCCACCCGCACCGGCGACCGTCGCCAGATACCGCTTGATTAATACTCTTTGCTCCTACGAGCGATGATGACAGTAGCCAGGCGGCAGGGCTGCCAGCATTGCTGCTTGATAGCCCTGCCCTGTTACTCGGCGCGTTTGAGAACCAGTTACTCAACGCGTTTGAGAATCCTGCCCTGTTACTCGGCGCGTTTGAGAGCCTTTTCGTAGTCTCTGGTGCCCACAAAAACCTCGTTTGTGTAAGGGTTGCGCTTAAGTTTCTTTGCGCGATAGGCCACATAACCGAGGGCTGCCACGTTGGCGACCAACGAAATCAGGGCTACCGCCAGGTTAACGTTAGGGTCATTGACCGACTGTACCGAGAATTGGCTGTAGTCAAGCAGCGCCGGAAAACACTGGGCAAACATGCACCAGAGCGCCAAGGTGTTGGCCCGGTTTTGGATCCATCCACCCTTGTTCCAGAGAAAGGCGGCAACCGTGGGGGCAATCAACAGCGCCAAGCCACAGTACCAGGAGTGCGTGGGCAGGCAGTTATAGGTGTAACAAAAATTCCAGATGTCATAGGAGATGATGAATACCCAGGTCATATCGGGCCACAGCATGTCCTGCTTCTTTTTGGATACGTAGATACCAAACCAACCCGTCATAACGAGGATATTAAGAATGCCGGCTGTGCCATTGAGCACGTTGTGCCAACCGCCGTTAAGCAGTATCCCTTCACTTGAGACAAAGCTCGGTCCCCAGGCGCGCACCGCTGACTCAAAATCGCTGACCACGGCAATGAGAATATTGACGGCCACGATAACAAAGGGAAAGCACTTAAACCAGTGCGACTTGCCGATCTTACCCCACCGGTACTTTAGCGCCATAAAACCGATACAACCCGTGGTTGCGGCGTAGAGTTTTGCGTAGTGGAACCAGCCGTTCATATACAGGCTCGTTGGATTATTGAGTGCCCATTGCGCCCCTTGGGCCGCGTTTACCGTGAGAGCAACAAAGTAAACCGTGAGCCCCGCCGGCAGAACCAGAAAACAAAAAATCCCCCCTGCTTTCGTGCGTCTGGCCAGCTCATTTACCCCAATCAGCCCAAGAAATACGACGAGCCAACCGAGCCATTGGTACGCAGCATTCTCTCCGTAGACTTGAAATAACATGATCAATCCTCCCTCTCTCTTAATCCCCTGCTGTTGCAATGGATTGCTTCACGTCAAGTCGCATTATACTTCATAGTTGTAATAATTTGTTGACAATAATGAACTACTGTCAATATACTTCATTGTTGTATTGATTCTTTATCCATACGAAGATTTCTGAAGAGAAAGGAGAGGGCGAATGGATGAAAAGAACAAATCGGGCAGGCGCAGAAAAAAACTGTCTCTGACCATTGCGGTAGTCGCAGTCTTTGCGGTGATTATTGCTGCTGGAGGTGTAGGCCTTGGGATTTGGCACGAACAACCGGGTTTTTGCAACACGCTTTGCCATCAACCGATGGATGCGTATGTAAAGAGTTATGAGAGTGAGGGCACACTCATGGTTTCGCAGCATCGAGAAGCAGACGTAACCTGTCTTCAGTGCCACGAACCGACCATAAAAGAGCAGTTGACCGAGGCTGGCCAGTGGATGAAGGGGTCTTTTAGGATGGATCAAAACGGCATGCTCACTACCGTTGGCGTGAGGGCCGATAAGACTTTTTGCACCGGCGATCAGTGTCATGACTTTGCCGAAGTGGTGGCAACCACAGAAAACTGGAACGGGGAATTGGACACAAACCCGCACCGCTCACATCAGGGGGTCGGCATCGATTGCAGCAATTGTCATAGCGCACACGAGCCCTCGTACCTGCTCTGCAACGCCTGCCATGAGTACGACCTGCCCGAAGGTTGGGTCAACCCGCGCTCAGTCAAATAACCCTAAGAGGCGGGTTATCGAAAGGAGAACACTATGAAAAACAATGAGGCAGCGCTGGCTGCCAAGGGGGCTACCACAACGGCATTGGTTGCCTGCGGGGTTACCGCAACAGCATTAACGCTGGGGCTTTCGGGTTGCGCCGCTAGCTATGAAGGATCGGGGTCAAAAGATGCCGTGAGCGCAGAACAACTCGCAGTAATCACCAGCGATCCCTGGACTTTTGAGATCACGATAGATCCTGCCAAAACCGCCGAGGGCGATTTGGCCGATGGCATCTACCGGGGAACCGGTCGCGGCATGGCCGGACTCATCACTGCTACGCTGCTGGTTGAGAACAATCGCATCACCTGCCTGGCCATTGAGCAGGACGGCGAGACTCAGAGCGTTGGAGGTTACGAGGCGGTGAGGGACGGCACCTATGCAGCCATGATCAATGCGGCGCAGGGTGCTGACATTGACACGATTTCCGGAGCAACCATCACCACGGCTGGCGTAAAACAAGCCGTGCGCGAGGCACTCGCGCGCGCCGAGGTGTCCGGTTCGCAGGGCGTCTCGCAGTCTGCTTCGCAGGGCAGTTCAACAACGTCAATACCACAGACAACAACACCCGCTGCTCCACCAAGCAGCACAACCAGTGAGAGGGAGGGAACCCATGAGTAACACATCCTCAACAGACCGGGGTTTATCCCGTAGAGATTTTTTGACCAGAGCAGCGCTCGTTGCGGGAGGAGCTGCCGGTGCCAGTGTGGTGGGGACCACTCCTGCCTTTGCGACCGATGAAGGCGTCATTGGCGATTGGGCGGCAGACGGTTCCAGTGAGGTTGCCCTTCTCGACAGTCGTGATACCAATGCCTCCAGCAGCGACGGCACCTACCGCGAACTCAACGGCGCAGCCTTTCCCGCTGATGACGCAACCCCCATTGCACCCCGCCCTATTCCCGCCTCCTGGGACGCGGAGTGCGACATCTGCGTCGTGGGTGCAGGAGGCGGTGGACTTAATGCGGCAGCGCGGGCAGCGCAGCTCGGCGCAGAGGTCATCTGCGTTGAGGCGCTGGGTCTGCACGGCGGCAATGCGCAATCTGCCGGTATGTGCGGCATCCTCGGCGGGCTGAGCATGCAGGAAAGCAAGCGCTTTGCCTTTCCCAGCTATCCCTTTGACCCAAAAGCGCTCACCGCTTGGGTCATGGACGAGTACCACTATGCAGCTGACCCACAGCTCATCTACTTGATTGCCGAGCAGGGAGGCCCCAGCCTCGACTGGATGGCCAGCTGCGGTGTGCAATGGCGACTCGGCGAGGTGCCCGTGTACGTAGCACCCAAGAATTCCACCCTCGACCACCACGTACTCAAGATGAAAGACGCTACGGACGCCATGTTCAACTATGGGCAACGACACGGCGTTGAGTACCGCTTTCAATCCCCGGCACAGGCGCTTGTACAAGACGAGTCCGGACGCATCGTTGGTGTGGTGGTTAAAGAAAAGTACCAGCGTGAGGTGTACATCCACGCCCGCCATGCGGTGATCCTCACCGCCGGGGGCTTTTGCAACAACAAGGCGCTTTTGGAGCGCTACATCCCCACCGCTGCCATGGGTTGTGCCTCGAGCTACCTCATTGGTGGCGAGACCGGCGAGTGCTTTCGCATGGGGCTGGGCGTGGGGGCAGATGTATCGGGATTCAACAGTTCGGCCTCTTTTGACGGCGGTGTCGACTGGCAGGCAGAAGGAGGAACCTGGGCGCATTTTCTCTACGACGGTATGACCCAGCTGTCGCGCCAACCGTGGCTTACTATTGACCGTTGTGGCAATCGTCTGCGTTACCTGGACAGCCGGGTAGCCGAAGACGGAGCAAATGCTATTTATGCCCTCGGCGACCTGGCTACGATTCAGATGGCAAACCCCGGGCATCGCGGCTACATTGTCTTTGACGGACGCTATGAAGAGTACCTGGCAGGATTTGCCCAGGAGCACTGCAGAAAACTCATGACTCCCGACCTTGAACAGATCGAGAAGGTGCCGGAACACTACCGCGACTGGCATCATGGCGTACAGGATGCGCTCAAGGCCGATGTGCTCAAGAAGCGTGATTCGCTGGAAGAATTAGAGGCTGACCTAGGCTTTGCTCCCGGGATACTCACCGAGGCGGTGGCCCGCTGGAATGAGACCTGCGAGCGTGGCGTGGACGATTACCTGTACCCGATGCCACCCGAATGGCTTCATCCGGTGAGCACGCCCCCCTTCTATGGATGCCGCATTGGCGGCAACCTCTACAGCACTAAGGCCGGCTTGCTCATCAACGCCAAGATGCAGGTTGTGGGGGTGGACGGAAAACCGATCAGCGGCCTCTACGCAGGCTGGCATACCGCCGGAGGTGCCTGTGGAGAAAACAGCTACATCGGCGATCCGATACTCGGTTCGCTCATGGGTGACGTTGGTCTTGCCTTCTGCGGTGGTTACCTCAGTGGATCGGCTGCGGTCAAACACGAAATGGCAGGTGCATAATCATGGCTCTTAAGGAATTCAACATAAAAAACAGATTCAAAGGTTTGGTGCGCCCTTATGCGACACTCTTCGCCCTGGCACTCATTGTTGCCCTGCTGGCACGGATTGGCCTCTTTGCCATGGATCTCACCGGTGTACTCTCGTATGACTATATCTCGGCCTCCGATGTGCCGATCCTTGACGTGATCTGCTCCATCCTCACAGGCCCGGCCCTCGTTGCCTTTTTGTTCGTTTCAGGTTTAGTGCTGACAACCTCAACTGCCGGTTCGGTGCTCTACGGGGTCTTGTTCGCCCGTCGCGATGACGGAAAGGCCCGCCCGCTCATGGCATTTCTCACAGGATGGGCCACGGCACTGGTGGCGCTCATCTGTGCGCTCATCGTTGCGAGCGGGATACTCTCGGCAGTGCAACTTGCTTCCATGAGCTCAAAACTTCCGGCTCTCCCGGTGCTCGTTTGCGCAATCGTGGTATTTGCGGCCTTTCTCGGTACCCTGCACGCTGCGGCATCACTTGCCATCTGTGCTTGCATAGCACGGGCAAAAGCGGGCGGATCTCTGGTCAAAAACCTGGTAGTTGCAACTACTGCCTGCGGTATTCCGGTCATGGTAGTGACTATTGGCACCTTTGCCTCGATACACACAACTACCCTGTGCCTGCTTGCCGTTGGACTATGGTTTTGGGCAGACCTCATGGTGAATATCTCGCTCATGGTGGTTTGCACAGCGCTTATCCAGCGTGCCGCAAAACAAATTAACACCCAGCAGTTGGAGGCAAGTCAAAGTTTCAATAGACCGAGCTGATCTAGCGGGCGAATTGCCTCAGGCACTATCCCGAGATGCTTTCTGAGGTACTTTTCTGAGTCAATCGATCGGCTGTAAGAGGCTGAGTGCTGCGATGCGCTCGGCCTCTTCCTGCTCCTGGAGACGGGCGATTACCACATGACCGACCTGCGCAATCACGTGGCGTTGCGCTTGATTGAGGTTTTTCCAAAGATAGTTGCGCGCCAGTGAATCAATAGAATCGCCCAGGGTCTTCTGCTTTTTGAGACCTGCCTCGGTGGCCGCAATGAACACTGCCTTGCGATCCTTGGGGTCAGACAGGCGAGCAGCCCAATCATACTTAACAAGCCGGTCGGCAGATCGCGCAACGGTAGCCGGCGACAAGCAGAGCTGATGCACCAGATCCACACTGCGCAGCGGCGTACCTACCTCGCTCAGGCGCTGCAAAATGCGGTACTCATTGAAAGAAACGCCTGCCAGATTGCGCAGCAT
>JAISPK010000088.1 GCA_031274985.1 Coriobacteriales bacterium
AATGATAGCACAGCACCGTTTTGGATAATGAGAGAATAAATACACGCAATATTGCAAGAAAAGCGCATAAACCAGCACAAATATTTGACATTGAGCAATGAATGAGCTATTCTAGGAAATTCCATTATCAATCTGTTACTCACCTGTGGAGGTTTTTGGCTCATGTACAAGGTTGCGGTTATCGGTGCGTCCGGTTTTGTCGGCATCGAAACGGTACGGTTGCTCCTGGCTCATCCTGCCTTTGAGCCGGTTGCCATCAGCTCAAACGCTGACGTCGGCAAGACGCTGGGAGAGGTGTATCCCTTCTTCACCGGTCGCACGGACCTGGTCTTTGAGAAGCATGAAACCGTGCTTAAAAACGCAGCAGAAAAATACCAGCTGGCGTTTCTCACCGTTCCTCATACGGCTGCGCTCGAGCTTGTTCCTGAGCTTCTCAAACAGGGCGTCAGCGTTGTTGACCTCAGCGCGGACTTTCGCTTGAAAGAGGCAGCAACGTACGAAGCATGGTATGGTCTCACCCATACGGCGCAGGAGTTCCTCGCTCAGGCGGTGTACGGACTGCCGGAGGTCTATAGAGGTGAGCTCACCGCGCTGGCCAACCAACGGGTCTCAGAGCAACTGCCTGCCCTGGTGTCAAACCCCGGATGCTATCCCACCGCTTCGGTGCTAGCTGCTCTGCCGCTGCTCAAATCCGCCCTGACCGATGCAGACGACGTAGTGGTCATCAACGCCATCAGCGGTGTTTCGGGTGCCGGCAAAAAGCTTACCGAGACAACCAACTACTGCCTGGCCAATGAAAACCTCAATGCCTATGGCGCGGTCACACACCGGCATACCCCGGAGATTGCGCAGACCCTGAGCCATCTGGCCGGGCATACGGTGTCCGTCCAGTTCACCCCGCATCTGGCACCCCTCAGCCGGGGCATGGTCTCTACGGTAACCATGCGGCTCAGCAAAGAAGCAGCAAAAACAGCTACTGCCAAAACGATATACCAGCTCTACGAAGATGCCTATGCGGGTGAAGCCTTTGTTCACCTGATGGCGCCGGGCACGATGCCCAAAAGCAGTCACGTCAAATACAGCAACTATGCTCACGTGGGAGTGGCCTATGACCCTTCGACGCGCATGGTCATTGCTTCCTGTGCCCTGGACAACATCGGTAAGGGCGCGGCTTCTCAGGCCATACAAAACGCCAATATCCTCTTCTCGCTTGACGAGAACACGGGCCTTGCTCATGAAGGAGGCATCCTGTAATGGCACCAGCGCAGTTTATCAATGAAAAATTCCAAAAAGAAGAGGGCGGTCTGGGAGCGGTCAAGGGTCTGCACCTGGCGGGTATCTGGGCAGGCTTCAGGAAAAAGCCGGGCAGGCGCGACCTTGCCCTCATCGTGGCTCCACCGCACAGTACGGCTGCCGGGGTCTTTACCCAGAGCAACTTTGCCGCCGCTCCGGTGCTCATCAGCAGAAGCCATCTGGCTGCTCAGGCTGATGATAATAACAAGAGTTTCAGGGCCCTGGTGATCAACTCCGGCAACGCTAATGCGGCTACCGGCCAGCCGGGCAAAGAAGTTGCGCACAAGGTCTGCGCCCTGACTGCCGAAGCACTCGATTGCAGCCCCGAAGAGATCCTCGTGGCATCGACCGGGGTGATTGGCGTGCAGCTCCCTTATGAAAAATTCTCTGCGAGCATGCCGCAGGCGATTGCTGAGTTGAGTGTTGCTGACACTCTCAGCAAAGACAGTGCCGAGCTCGGTGCCACCGACGCTCTCAGCAAAGACGACAGCAGCAAAGGCATACACGTTGCTGAGGCCATCATGACCACCGATACCGTGCCCAAGGTAGCGGCGCTTTCCTTTACTGCAACAACGCAGGAAGGCAAAGAGGTTGCCTATACCGTTGGCGGCATGGCAAAGGGGTCCGGAATGATTGCGCCGCATATGGCCACGATGATTGCTGTGATGGCAACCGATGCCCGCATAGAGCAACAAGCCCTGAGCCAGGCACTTAAAGAGGCAGTGGGAGTGAGCTTTAACAAGGTCACGATTGACTCGGATACTTCCACAAACGACAGTGCCTATCTTCTTGCCACCGGTGCTGCCTCACAAGAGACGATACTTCCGGGAAGCGAGGCCTTTGAGGCTTTCAAACAAGCGCTGGTGGCAGTGTGCCAGGATCTGGCCTATCAGATAGCCAAGGACGGCGAGGGCGCTACCAAGGTCATCGTGGTTGAGGTAACCGGTGCGGCCAACGATGAAGACGCCGAGCTGGTGGCACGGGCGATAGCCGATTCGCCGCTGGTCAAAACGGCCATTGCCGGCCACGATGCAAACTGGGGCCGTATCGCTATGGCAGCCGGCAAGGCCGGAGCAAGCTTTAAGCAAGAAGCGGTGCATATAGCCATCATGGACCTGGAGGTAATGGCCCAGGGAACCCCGCTCGCTTTTTCTGAGGAAGAAGCCGCACGACGATTCGATGAGCGCGATGAGGTATTCATCGCGATAGACCTGGGAGCAGGTCAGGCCCAAACAAGGATCTGGACCTGCGACCTCACCAAAGAGTATGTGGCCATCAACGGAGACTATAGGACATAACATGGACTTACAAAAAGAATCAACGATTTCCAGGGCAGAGCGGGCCCTTGCCCTGGGCTCAGCACAGTTATTGATAGAGACCCTTCCGTGGATCAAGGAATCCACCGGAAAGGTCGTCGTGGTTAAATATGGCGGAGCAGCCATGACCGACGAAAAGCTCAGGGCCGATGTCATGAGCGACATCGTCTTGCTCAAGCTCATCGGACTCAACCCCATCATCGTGCATGGCGGCGGCAACGACATCACGGCCTATTGCAAGCAGTTTGGCCTCTCAACGGAGTTCAAGGACGGCCTCAGGGTAACCTCCCCCGAGGTCATGGATATCGTCAAGATGGTGCTGATTGGCAAAGTCAATCAGGAGCTGGTGTCGCAGCTTAATCTGCACGGGCATCTCGCTGTGGGTCTCAATGGCGCGGACGGGCATACCGTCACGGCAAGCCAGCTCTCCCCGGAGATGGGGCAGGCCGGCGTGGTAAAGCAGGTGGACACCACCTTGCTCAAAGACCTGATTGCGGCGCATTATATCCCGGTAATCGCCAGCGTTGCCGTAGGTGCCGATGGTAGTTCTTACAACGTCAATGCCGACATCACGGCAGGCGCCATTGCTGCAGCAATCGGGGCGCACAAGGTCATCTTCCTTACCGATGTAGACGGTATGTACCGGGATTTTGAAGACAAGAGCTCGTTGGTCAGCCGGATGTACCTCAGTGACGCACGTGCGATGCTCGCAGACGAAACGCTCTCCAAGGGCATGATCCCCAAGATCCAGGCCTGCGTAGAGGCGTTGAGTGCCGGTGTTGCCCGGGCTCACATCCTCAACGGCACGCTTCCGCATTCATTGCTGTTGGAGATATTCACCGACGAGGGCGTCGGCACCATGATCCTGCCGGACGAGGCAGATGAGGTGCCCGATGACTTTGTCGAGTATCCGGCCGGCGATCTCGCAAGCAAGCTGCATGGGTAAGGGGTGCAGGCTATGAGCTATTTAGAACAGAAAAATCTCGAGTCCGTTTATATGATGGGCACCTACGCGCGCAAGCCGGTGGAATTTGTCAGCGGCAAAGGCACGCGGCTCTATGACAGCGAAGGCAGGGAGTACCTGGATTTTCTCGCCGGCATCGGTTGCGTGAATCTCGGTCATAGCAATGAGGCGGTTGTTCAGGCCATTTGCGCTCAGGCGCATAAGCTCGTGCAGGTGGGCAACTACTATTATTCAGAGTCAAGGGGAGAGCTTGCCCGCGACCTTTCGGCGCTCCTCAACGAGGGTGCTGAGGGAGACGCAGGTGCCGCACCCACCGCACCCTGGAAGACCTTCTTTGCCAACTCCGGCGCCGAAGCCAATGAAGGGGCCATTAAGCTGGCGCGCAAATATGGCAAGCTCTACCTTAACGGAGCAGGCACGGTGCTCACCGCCAAGCGGAGTTTTCACGGACGCACCCTGGTAACCACCGCAGCCACCGGGCAGGAAGCCAAGCAGGAGAGTTTTGCCCCTATGCCCTCCGGTTTTGCTCACTTTGAACCCGGCGACCTTGATAACCTGAAGCACGTCCTGCAGGCAGCAACGCAAAGTGCGTGCGAGCAAGGCCGGCCCGATCTGGCTCCTGTTGCCGTGATGCTCGAGTGCATTCAGGGTGAGGGAGGGGTCTGGCCACTCGATGAGGAGTATCTCAGGAGTGTGCGTGCGCTTACTGCTCAGCAGGGTATGCTTTTGATTATCGACGAAGTGCAGACAGGCTTCTTTCGCACCGGCAGGGCCTTCTCCTTTATGCAGGCAAGTATTGTGCCCGATGTGGTGACCATGGCAAAAGGTATTGCCAATGGGTTTCCGATGGCCGCTGTTGCAGCTACCGGTAAAGCAGCCGAGGTATTGGTGCCGGGCGAGCATGGCTCGACCTTCGGCGGCAACCCGCTGGCGATAGCAGCTGCACGGGCAACTCTGGCCGAGCTTATCGCACAGGATCTGGACACAAAAGCACTCTCAACGGGTACCTATTTTGCAGAACAGTTAGCAACGTTGCCGCACGTACAAGAGGTACGCGGCAGGGGCCTGATGCTCGCCCTCTCGCTGGACGTGTGTTGCGCCCCCCGCATCGTTGGCGAGGCACTGGAGCATGGCATGGTCCTCAACGCTATCGGAGAGAGCATCGTGCGCTTCTTGCCACCGCTCACGGTGAGCACAGAAGAGATCGATGAACTCATAGGAGTACTCAAAGGATTATTGGAGGTGGTGTAATGGATTGGTCAAAACTGGATAAACCGTACGCTTCTTTAGAAGGCAATCCTCTGGCCGGGCGCGACCTGTTGAGCCTGCTCGATGTGAGCGCAGAAGAATTGCACGGCATTCTGTCAACGGCACTCGCACAAAAACAAGACTGGGAAGCAGGGGGTCATCACAAACCCTATGGCAACAGCGCCGTTGCCATCATCATGGAAAAGCCCTCGCTTCGTACCCGGGTATCCTTTGAGCTCGCAGCAAAGCGTCTGGGAGCTTTTACCACGGTGATGAGCGGCAGCGACTCGGCCTTCTCGCGTGGCGAGTCCGTCAAGGATACGGCCATGGTGCTGGAGCGCTTTGTGCAAGCTATCGTGCTGCGCACCTTTGAACAGGAAAAGCTGGAAGAAGTTGCCTGGTATGCCTCAATACCGGTTATCAACGCGCTTTCCGATACCTACCACCCCTGTCAGGGGCTCGCCGATCTTTTGACGATCTACGAGCATCTGGGCAGACTTGACAACTTCAAGCTGGCCTATGTGGGCGACGGCAACAACATTGCCCACAACTTCTTAGAGGCTGCGGCCCTCATTGGCTTTGAACTTGCCATTGCCACTCCACCGGGCTACGAGCCGGATGCGCATATCGTTGAGAGATGCAGGAGAATTGCCGGCGGAGGAGCGAATATCACCCTTGCACACGACCCCGCTGCGGCCCTGGCAGAGGCCGATGTGGTG
>JAISPK010000059.1 GCA_031274985.1 Coriobacteriales bacterium
TGCGATGCCGTTCTTGTGGCAATCGGGCAGAGCATCGATGCGGCCTCCTTTGAAGCTAGCGGTATTACCACCAGGAGGGGAGTGTTCGTCACAGAGCCTACCCTGGCTGCCGGCAATCAGGAGGGGCTCTTTATCGGTGGCGACTGTGTCAGCGAACCGGCTACGGTGATACGTGCGGTTGCCGCAGGCAAAACCGCAGCCTTGAATATCGACGAGTTTTTGGGCTTCAACCACACTATTCAAAGCGGCGTCGAGGTGCCACCGGCACTCTTCAGGGGCCGTGAGTACTGTGCCCGCTCTAACATGGCGGAGCTCATCAATCCCGATCTTGCCGGCAATTACGAGCAGGTTGAGGAGGGGCTGCTCCCCGAAGAAGTGCTACAGGAGGTATCCCGCTGCCTGAGATGCGACCACTTTGGCTCAGGCGCGTTCAGAGAAAGGAGGGCCCTTAAATGGTAAACGTGACCATCGATGGCGTGAAGGTATCCGCCTATGAGTCCATGACCATTTTGGCTGCTGCAGAAATGGTTGGCATAAAGATTCCCACGCTCTGCCACCTCTGGGGTGTCAACGAAATCGGCGCCTGTCGCGTCTGTGTCGTAGAGGTTGAGGGTTCGGACCAGCTTGTTGCTGCTTGCAATAATCTCGTCGAGGAGGGTATGGTCATCCGCACCAACAGCCCGCTGGTGCGCAAGACCCGTAAGCTCAATGTTGAACTGATTCTCTCGCAACATGATGTGCAATGCACCAGTTGTGTGCGGAGTGGAAACTGCAAACTCCAAACCGTTGCCAACGATCTGAATATCCTCGATGTCCGCTTTCCTGAGATGAGGTTTGAAAGCGAGTGGAATAAGGATTTCCCTCTCATCCGCGACGCAAACAAGTGCATCCGCTGCCTCAGGTGCATCCAGGTGTGCGACAACATCCAGGCCTGCAGCATCTGGGATCTGAAGAACCGAGCGACGCGCACCAATGTGGGCACAACCGGTGCTCTTGCCATCGAAGAGACGGCCTGCTCGCTCTGCGGGCAATGCATCGCCAACTGCCCTGTGGGAGCACTCCGTGAACGCGATGATACCGACAAGGTGTTTGATGCGCTGGCCGACCCCGAAAAGATATGCGTGGTGCAGATCGCTCCGTCGGTCCGTGCTGCCTGGGGCGAACCTCTGGGGCTCTCCCGCGAGCAGGCAACCGTCAAACGGCTGGTAGCGGCACTGAGAAGAATGGGTTTTGACTATATCTTCGACACGGACTTTTCTGCGGACCTCACCATCATGGAAGAAGGCAGCGAGTTCCTCGAAAGACTGGGCAGAGCCGATGAGGTTGCCTGGCCCCTGTTTACCTCCTGCTGTCCGGGATGGGTCCGCTATCTCAAGGGGCACTATCCTGAGTTTACCGACCATCTCTCTTCGGCAAAATCGCCGCAGCAGATGTTTGGCGCGCTGGCAAAAAGCTATTTTCCGCAGTCGATAGATGTTGACCCCCAAAAGATCTTCTCGCTTTCAATCATGCCCTGCCTTGCCAAGAAGCACGAGTGCGCTCTGCCGGTCATGAGTGATGCCGGAGCAGGTCAGGACGTGGACGTGGTGCTTACCACCCGCGAGATCGACCGACTCATCAAGGCCGAACATATCGATGTGACCACTTTGCAAGAAGAAGAGTTTGACGAGCCCTTTGGCATCAGCACGGGTGCAGGCGTCATCTTTGGCGCAACCGGCGGCGTTATGGAGGCAGCTCTCAGAAGTGCCTATGCCCTGGCTACCGGGTCAAATCCTGATCCGGACGCCTTTGCTCAGGTCCGGGGCCTTGACGGGTGGAAAGAGGCGAGCTTTGACCTGCCGGGAATCACGCTCAAGGTTGCGGTGGCAAGCGGTCTGGCAAACACGGAGAAGCTGCTTCAAGCGCTAAAAGCAGGCGAGGTCTCCTATCACTTCGTCGAGATCATGGCCTGCCCCGGTGGCTGCGCCAACGGTGGAGGCCAGCCTATCAGCGAGCTCCAGGAAAAAGTAGCGCAACGCTCCGAGGTGCTCTATGGACTGGATGCAAGGGGCTCGCTGCGGTTCTCTCACGAGAATCCGGCGGTTTTGTCCTGTTATGAAGCATTCCTGGAAGCCCCGCTTTCTCATAAGTCGCACGATTTGCTGCATACCGACCATACCGCCTGGAAGATGCCCGGCGAGAAATGATGGACGAAAAGATACAACGAGTAAAAAATTACGGAAGGTTTGAACAAATGAAGAATTACAAATGGCTCGAGAGCGTGCTTAGGCGGCGCATGAGATCGGGAATGCTCCTCCTGTTGGCATCAGCAGTCATCTTGATGTCCGGCATGCTTTTTGCCTGTACCGCGAATCCAGGATCGACGGGGTCTGCCGCAGATCCCGGGTCCGCCGCAGAGAGCCTCACCGTTCGGGTAAGTTCTCTCAAGGGCCCCACCTCCATCGGCCTCGCCCAATTCATAGCAGATGCCAAAACAACAGATGATACGGCTCCCTTTCTCTACGAGTTTGCCATCACCGGTACTCCCGACGAGATTCTCACCGGGCTTATCCGCGGGGACATCGACATCGCCCTGCTGCCGGTGAACCTGGCAAGTGTGCTCTTCAATAAAACCGACGGCGGCATCGAGGTGTTGAACATCAATACGCTCGGAGTGCTGCACGTGGTGAGTGGCGACACGTCCATACGGACGTTTGACGATCTTGCCGGGCGCACGGTCATCATGGCGGGCAAAGGTTCCATCCCTGAGTATGTGATGAACCATCTTCTGGCGCAAGCAGGGCTTGCCGACTCCGTGACGCTTGACTTCAGGGCTGAAGCAACCGAGGTTGCGGCAGTGCTGGCCGCTGACCCCAGCGCTGTGGGCGTTTTGCCTGAGCCCTATGCCACCTCAGTGGTAACCAAGGTCGCCGAGCTGGATTATCGCCTTGACCTTACCGCCGTCTGGGAGGCGATGAGTGCCACAGGACAGGATAAATTCATTACGGGCGTCACCGTTGCTCGTAGTGAATTCATAGAAGCGCACCCTGAGGCACTGCAGGACTTTATCGACAAACAGGCTTCTTCCATTGAACAGGCTCAGACCTCTCCACAGCAGGTGGCGCCGCTGGTTGTTGAGGCCGGCATCGTTGATAACGTAGATATCGCCCAAAAGGCTCTGCCCCGTTGCAATCTGGTAAACCTTTCCGGAGATACGATGAAGCAGAGCATGCAGGCCTTTCTGGCCATCCTCTTTGGCTATAACCCTGCTATTCTGGGGGGCGAGCTTCCCTCGGACGCCTTCTACTATTGCGGTAGTACCAACTAGCCATCATGTCTCTTTGGATCAGACGCGCAGTTATCCTCCTTGTCTGGATCCTTGTCTGGCAGGTTGCCTGTTTGATCGCAGGCAACCTTATTCTGTTGGCCTCGCCACTCAACACGGCAGTCGCGCTTTTCAATAATGCGGTGAGTCTCGACTTCTGGCTTGCCATCACGTACTCACTCATCCGCATTGCCGCAGGCTTTTCCCTGGCTTTTCTTGCAGCGCTCGTTTTTGGTGCCCTGGCCTGGAGGTTCTCGCTCTTCTCCTCCTTTTTTACTCCGGCCATGAGTTTTATCAAAAGCGTGCCCATCGTGTGTATCATCGTTTTGCTCCTCATGTGGTTTGGTGCTCCTTACGTGAGTGCTGTGGCCGTGTTTCTGGTTGTGTTTCCCGCGTTGTACTTCTCGGTCTACGAAGGCCTGCGTCACAAGGATGAAAAACTCAACGAGATGCTGCAGGTCTTTAAAATGGGGCGGCTGCAAAAGCTGCTGGTGTATTACTGGCCAACGTTACTGCCTTTTCTCACCACTACCAGCAAGCTGGTTGTGGGGATAAGTTGGAAATCCGGGGTTGCCGCCGAGCTTATCGGACTACCTCTGGGCTCCATCGGCGAACGCATCTATATGGCTAAGATCACGCTGTCCTCTGCTGATCTGTTCACGTGGATACTGGTCATCGTTGCCATCAGTATCCTCTGCGAGCGACTCTTTCTGCGGTTATTAAAGAATACGGAACATTGGGCATGGCGGCTGGCCCTCTCGCGCTGCCGGGGTCAACACAAAAGCAAAACCGGTTGTGTGCAGGCACTTCAGCTTAAGACGGTCTCTAAGGCCTTTTTAGGTGAGGTAATCCTTGACGGATTCTCGTTTGTGCTCAAACCGGCAGCGTGCTATGCCCTGCAGGGGCCGTCCGGGTCTGGAAAGACCACGTTCCTCAGGCTTCTGGCAGGGCTGGACGTGCCCGACAGTGGAACTATTGATGGCGCAGACAAGGTGAGCATGGTGTTTCAGGAGGCACGTCTCTTTGAACA
Source organism: Coriobacteriales bacterium (assembly GCA_031274985.1). Lineage (GTDB taxonomy): Bacteria > Actinomycetota > Coriobacteriia > Coriobacteriales > UBA8131 > WQXH01. Next base: position 4,335 of record JAISPK010000059.1, read on the forward strand.
GCGCACTGCGCTTGATAATCTCCGTATTGTTGCGGGCAGAGAACGGGGAGCAGAGGAGCTCAAAGCGCTGCTCTTAGAACTACTGCCTCGGGATAGTTTGCTCAAACCGGTTGGGGATCTGTCGGGAGGTATGCGGCGGCGCGTTGAGCTCTGCAGGGCGCTGGCAGTTCCCTCCCAGGTGCTGCTTCTTGATGAGCCCTTTGCCGGGCTGGATGACGAGAACCGGTCTCTTGCACAGTCGTTGCTCCGCCGGAGGCTCGAAGGTCGCATCCTGGTCATCGCAACCCATGTTCCGGAAGATGCTGAAGTTCTCGATGCGCAGACGATATCGTTCCGGGTATAATCGCCTCTGTGAAGCAAAAACCAAGCAACAGGTGCTTCCGCCCCGGCAATGCAAAAAGGAGGAATCGAGATGAAAAAGCTAGTAACGATTCTGTTGATCCTGATGTTCGCGGTGTTGTGTGCTTCCTGCGGCTCCCCGCCACCCCTGCCTCCAACTGATGAGGACGAAGTTCTCAACGCCGATGACTGGTGGGTGGATTATGTTTGGTCACTTAAGGCAACTATTCAACAAAAAGAGGAGTTCGGTACGCTGGCCAGTTTGCCTGGCATGTATGCGGATTATTATTACGGAATCAAAATGAACGGAGCCTACAGTGATAGCGCAAGTGGGTATCCCGTAGAAGGCCCCTATGTGCTCACCGTGGAATCCGTTATTACTATCAATACCGATGAAGCCGCTGCACACCTTCTCGGTGGCCTCGGACTTAGTGGGGAGGATTTAGCGATAAACGCAGAATTGGCAGGGGTCTACATAAATGCTATTCCCTATTATGTTGATAACAACGGTTTTCCAATCGTACCTGAGTATGACCAGAATACCTGGGAGCCGATATTGCCCGAAGGTGCACAACTCGAAACTCCCGGATTGGCAAATATTCACAAAATCGCTGCTAACTGGCAGTCTCCCATAAAAGACAAGAATGGAAGGGCGGTGCAACCACCTCGAGGCAGTTATCTCATGTTTGACTCATTCAAAATGGAATACACCGGATCGACAACATCGCTCTTCGGTTCTTTCGGCGAAGCGGTGCCCTACGATGTGCTCCTCTTTGTAGTGATCGAGCCGAGTGGCAGAGGTATGGATATCGGCGATTACCAGGCAAAAGTGTATCTGAACCTCACCACCACGGAGCATCACTCAGTATGGCTGGAAGGCGAGGGGACACTCGTGCTGGAGCAACAAATCGGACCGGCGAGAAATAACTGAAGGCAAGACAGTAAGACATAAATCTAGGGTTATAGGACAAAACGTGTTGGTATTTCCTAGTCATAGTCCATGCGGTATGGGCCAAAGTGGTGAAACCCACTCCACATGACCCCTGTGCCCCATCTTTCTGGCCCGTCTTTCTCTT
>JAISPK010000103.1 GCA_031274985.1 Coriobacteriales bacterium
TTTATTTGCTTCGCAAATAGCCCCGCACGCGCTCCAGAACCTTAAATTACCTCTGTCCTTGGCGGGGGTGTTAAGCCGCGTGCTCCAGAACCTTAAATTACCTCTGTCTCCGGCGGGGGGCTGACTTGCAGCCACTCGACAGAGTCGGCTTCTTATAGCAGGCGATGTGCTATAGTGTTACGAATTGAGAATTAGTAACATTGTTCTAGGAGAATCCTTTGCACATTCCTGATGGCATGCTCGACACCAAGACCTTTGGCACGCTCTGGGTCGGTGCTGCAGCGGGCATAGGATATGCCACCTCGTGGACCCGCAGATACTTTAACAGCTCTAAGATCGTCTTGATGGCGGTTATAGCCGCCCTCATCTTTGCTCTGCAAATGCTCAACTTTCCCATTGCTGCCGGTACCAGCGGACATTTTGCCGGCGGCGCGCTGGCAGGCATTGTTCTGGGAGCCTGGCCGGGCACTATCGTTATGGCGGGCGTGCTGTTGGTGCAAGCTTTCTTCTTTGGAGACGGCGGTATCACCACGCTCGGGGCCAATATCGTCAATCTGGGGATAATCGGCTGTTTTGTAGGGGCGCTCGTCAATCAATTATTCCAGCGCATCAACAAAGGCCTGATAAGCAAGATCGCCGGCGCGTCTCTCGGTGCTTTTTTGGCCGTGGTGTGTTCGTCGGTTGCGGTGGCGCTGGAGCTTTGGGCCAGTGGCAATGCGCAGTTTACCGTGGCTCTTTCCGCCATGGTTTTCTGGCACACTCTCATAGGCATAGGCGAGGCAATCATCACCGGTGGCATCATCGCTTACGTTGCCAAGGTACGGCCACAAATACTCAGCGAGGGAGAAGAAGGCAGCAGGGAATCGTTCAAAAGCGTTGCCCTGGTGTTAGGGGCCGTGGCGCTCCTGGGCGGGGGCCTCTCGTTTCTCGCTTCGTCCTTTCCCGATGGCCTGGAATACGTATATTTTGAACTGGGCATCGGCACCGCACCTGTCAGTGACAGCCCGTTGCTCCCCGCACCCCTCATGAGCTACCTCATACCCGGCGTAGAAAACGAGACACTTTCCGTCATTGGTGCCACTATCATGGGCTCACTCATTACCGGGCTGTTGATCTGGGCACTGGCACGCGCCTTGAGCCGCCGTAGAAGTCATGAATAAACCTGCCCCCATGAATAAGCCTATCCTCACGAGTAAGCCTGCGGACAACCTCACTCCCTCGGCCAAGATCGTGGCGGCGGTTGTTGCCGTACTCGGCATAGTGCTGAGCGCGCCGCACAACCTCTTTTCTGTTGCCGGCAGCATTGCTCTCATCGTGCTGTTGAGCCTTATCGCTCAGGCCGACATCACCAAAATGCTCTTGCGTAGTCTCATCGTGATACCTATTGCGGGCATGATTTCGCTGTTTTATCCGCTCAGATTTGTGGGGGAGTGGTCAGCGGCAGGTATCGCCGATGCCTATGCGGCCAACTGGCAGCCCATGCTCCAGCTCATCATCACCCCCTGGCTGGGCATCCTGGTTATGATGCTCCTGGTTCACACCACCTCCCGCCAGCACCTGCTCTTTGGCCTGGAGCGCCTGCACCTTCCTCGCATTTTGGTGATGATGCTCCGGTTCATGTATCGCTACGTAGATGTCATGCGCGACCAGCTCAAAGCCGCCCATCGCGCCCTGGTGTCACGGGCTCCCTCGCTTTCAAGACGCAAGCGGGTGCTGCTGTACGGCAATCTGGCCGGCTCAATGCTCATTCGCGCTTACGACCGGGGGCAGCGCATCTATGCCGCCATGCTTTCGCGCGGCTTTACCGGGACGCTGCCGCTCGCAGAAATACCCCGCCTGCAGGCAAGTGACTTTCTTTTAATCGCTGGCACTGTGCTCTTTTCCGCAGCGCTTATACTGATGCATCTTTAACAAAGGAGTGTGCTGATTTGTCCTGTTCCATCATTTATCAAAACGTGCGTTACACCTACTCCGACGGCACCGAGGCGCTCCAAGGGCTGAGCTTTGAACTGACGCATGGGGAGCATGTGGCCCTGCTCGGTCCCAACGGTGCGGGCAAGTCTACCGCCATGCTGCTCTCCAACGGGGTGCTGATGCCCACGAGCGGCACGGTAGAAGTGGGACACCTCATTCTCAGCGACGAGACGTTGGTGCGTATCCGCCAGCGTGTAGGGCTGGTGTTCCAGGACCCCGACGATCAACTCTTCATGACCACGGTATTTGACGACGTTGCCTTTGGCCCGCGCAACAAGGGGCTTAACAACCAGGAGGTAAAAGAGCGCGTTACAGAAGCGCTTGAGGCGGTGTCGCTCTTGCAGGTGCAGAACAAGGCACCGCAAGACCTCTCCTTTGGACAAAAGAAGCGCGTAGCCCTTGCTACCATACTTGCAATGCAACCGGACTTTCTCATTCTTGACGAGCCAACGAGCAACCTCGACCCCCGGGGCCGTCGGCAGATGATGACACTTCTCAGCTCTATTCATGCAACCCTGCTTATTGCAACCCACGACCTCGACATGGTGTGGGAGCTTCTGCCTCGCTCGATCATCCTCGACGAAGGCACCATAGTAGCCGATGGCCCCACAAAAGAACTCCTCCAAGACGAAGCTCTGCTCACTGCGCACGGACTGGAACTCCCCAGCGCTGTTCGCTTTGCGCGGTAAGCGGGGAAGGGCGCACGGGCAATAATAATCCAGAAATCATCGTCCGACGCCCCCTTCCTCAACAGGCTCCGTTTTCTCGTCGTGTTTGAGGGGCAGCGATTACGGTATAGTGGTTAACCAGAAGGATTTGCATCAAATAGCGTCACAAAGTAGAGAAAGTCACCACTATGCCGTTCAAAACAACAACAACCAGAATGCTTGCCCTGCTTCTCGTGTTTGCCCTGTCTTTAGGCCTTTCCGGCTGCGGCTCGCTCGCTCGCATCTTAAACCAGCCTGATCCTCCTCGCGCAGACACCAATCCGGTGGAGCTCACCAAGTTGCCCCGCGCTACCGATGAATACAAGAGCATCGAGGTTTTTCACGGCAGCTGGGACGAGCCTCAGTACAGCCCTGACCAGAAGGGCTACTTTTACGAGGAGCGCGGCTGGATCTATCTGCACATCGAAGGCTCAGGAGCCGAGCGCGGCTTTCAATACGGCTGGCTTCTGGCCGATTATCTGCAACTCAACATCAATCACAAGACGGATCTGCTCGCAGAGCTCTATGCGCTTGACTGGGGATTCTTGAGGGCCAACGCAGACCGCATGTGGGCAAACGCGGTGAGCGACGAAATCAAGGCCGAGCTTGAGGGCATGGTGCAAGGCGCAACCGAGCGCGGAGCAACGTTTGATTATCTGGACCTGCTGGTATTGAACGGCTATGAAGAACTGCTCTACTGCTGGTTTCCGCTGGTGCAGGACGAGTATTACCAACAACTTGCACGGGACGGTTCGGGAAGCCAGAGAGACTCGCGGCCTGTTCAGCCTCACATCGGGTACCCCAAACAGGCAAGTGCCCTCATCGCCACAGGCGATGCTACCGAAGAGGGCGATATCGTTATTGCCCACAACACGCTTGCCTCGTATACCGATGCCGCTTTTGCAAACGTACTGATTGACCTCGATCCCCTGGAAGGCCAGCGATTTACCCTGCAGGCAGAGCCGGGATGCATCGCCTCGTTTGGCGAGGTCTACGAGAGCGCAAGCCTCCTTATTGCCAATACCCGCATCAGCGACTTTACTGCGTATAGCCAAACAGGCACGCCGGAGTTCCTGCGCATCAGACAGGCGGTGCAGTACGCAAAGACGCTCGATGAGTTTGCCGAGATGCTCACACACAGCAACAATGGCGGCCTGGCCTCCACCTGGTTGGTAGGCGAGCTCAAAACCGGCAGCATCATGAAGCTTGAACTGGGCCTCGCGTTTATCAACAAAGAAACTCTTACAAACGGGTGCTTTGCAAGCTCCGGTGCTGCAGAAGACAGGCGTATTCTCACGTATGAAACGAGCGAGGGCAACTTTATCGATGCCCGCTCCGGCGCCGGCTCACGCTCGGTGCGCCTGGAGGACCTGAGCGATGCCTACACAGACGCCCTCAACGAAGACAGTATAAAGATCATCATCGCGGATCATTACGATCAATACCTCAGCAAGGTTGCGGCAAGCTCGCGCAGCGTGTGCGCGCACTTTGAGGCAGACGACGCGCGCTACTCAGCCGATTTGCTGAGTACTGCCTACCTGCCCTATGGTACCGTTGACGCTAAGGTTATGAGCACCGGCCTGGCCAAAGAACACACTATTTTGGCTCGCTGGGGTAGTGCTTGTGGTAGAGCCTTTGATGCAACGGGTTATCTCGAGAAGAATCCGCAATACCGTGCGCTGGAGGCCTTTCTCTATGACAGGCCGTCACAATTCTGGAACGAGTTTTATCCCAAGGAGAGCTAAAGACAGGACGACGCCGTAATGGCACAGCATGTGGCAGCACACAACCAGGGAACAGCCGGTCGGCTCGCAAAAAAGCCGCTGACTCACTATGCCTGGTTGTCTTTGCTCAGAGCCTATGGCGTGCTGCTTGTTTTGGTCTACCACTTTTTTCCCTGGCTCATGCCGGGCGGTTTTATCGGCGTTGATATCTTTCTGGTGTTTTCCGGCTATCTGATTACCTCGCTGCTGGTAAGCGAGTTCAAAAAAGAGGGAAAGATCGACGTGCTGGCGTTTTATAAGCGGCGCTACAGGAGACTTTTTCCTGCGCTCGTTGCTCTGGTGCTGGTGGTCATGACCCTGAGTCTCACTATCCCGGCAGACTTCAGGGCCGACATCGTGCGGCAGGTTGCAGCGGTGCTTTCCTGGACCTCCAACTTCTATGAGATAGAGATTGGTCGCTCCTACGCCGACACGCTGCTGCCCCATCTCTTTGTGCACACCTGGACGCTTTCGGTAGAGATGCACTACTATCTTATCTGGGGGCTGCTCCTCACGCTGATAATGCCTCTGTTTATCAAGACGGCCGCCGACGGCCGCAAATCCATTGTTCGCTCCCGCAAGGTGATTGCCGTACTCGCAGGCGTTTTGGCCCTCGGCTCTTTTATTGCCATGCAGCTGCTGCTCATGGGCGCAGAGGATCCCTCCTCCGCCTACTACTCAACGCTTTCGCATGCCTATCCGGTGCTCATCGGGTCGGTTACCGGAGCACTGGCAGGATTTGGCTACAACAGACTCATTGCCCTGTTTGAACGCCTCAAGCCCAAGAGGGCGATTATCCTGGTGTCGCTGAGCGTCGCCGGCATCGCGGCCATGGCAATCTTCATCCCGTTTGAAAACCGCTTCATGTTTCATGCAGGGATACTCCTCACTGCGCTGCTCGTGAGCCTCATCATTCTCATCGGCAGGGGAGCGCAGGAGACGCTGCAGCATCGCCCGGAGCCAAAATTGCTTATGTATATAGCAGATAGATCGTACAGCATCTATCTCTTTCATTGGCCGCTCATGATCATTGTGTTGGAATGGGCCCGCTCACTCTTTGGGAGAGTGTTGGTGGGAGTGAATTTTGCCTACATCACGGTTGCCCTCATTGCCCTGGCGCTGACCTTCCTGGCCGCACACTTGAGCTATCGTTTTGTTGAGAGACCTTTTTCCAGGAGACGGAGACCTCAAGGAGAAAAGCTTGCTCACAAACACGGAGACAGCACGCGCGGCCATGCCGCCGAGAACAGCCCCTCTGACAGCAGGAACAAACCTCGCGTCCCCGCCAAAAGACTACTTGGGGCAGTCCTCGGTGCGGTACTCGCTGTTTTTTCAATCGTCGCTCTTAGCACGGCGCCTCTGCGCACTTCAATCGAGCTGAACTATCAAACGGGCCTGCTTGAGCTCGACCTCAAGCAAATGAATAACGCGCACCTGACCCTTCTGCATACCGGAGAGGGCGGAAACAGGGGAGGCGAGCCGCAGCTTCTGGTGACCCCCGGATCCATCACCATCGTAGGCGACTCGGTCACCATCTTTCCTGCCGAAGATCTCACCAGGCTTACGGATGCTGTTGTCGACGCCGAAGTAAGCAGGGCTATGGTCAACGGCATCAGGATTCTCCAGGAGCTTCAGGAGAGCAGGAGTCTCGGAGAGTATGTGGTGGTAGCCCTTGCCACCAACGCCCATGCGGACTCCTTTGACAGCGCCGTGACTATCTGCGAAAACCTCGCGCCCGGCCACAAGATGATCTTTGTCACTGCTTACGGCAATGAGTCGATGGAAGAACTCAATGCTCAACTCCGCACGCTCCCGGATACGTACCCGTTTGTGACCATTGCCGACTGGGCTGCGGCCATCAGCGGGCAGGAGCACCTCCTTGCTGCGGACGGTTATCACCTTAACGGGCAGGAAGCTATTGATATCTATGTAAACGTCATTCTCAACGCACTAGAGGAGGCCAAGCATAAACCGGCACGTTAACAAATTTGTGTTACCTGCTCTTGCTGCGGTGCTTACGGTGGCCCTAGCCGGCATTGCCCTGGCCGCTGTGCAACAAGACCCGTATCCGGTCAAAGACCAGAGCGATGCCAGAGGCAACAGCTTTACCGGCGTCTACGACCCCCTTGCCGATGGTTTTGTGGGTCCGGTGCAGGTGGTCTTTGCAGCCGGCGAGGTATATGACGGCGGCTTTGCAGAAAACCGGTTCAACGGATACGGGGTCTTTGAAGGCGAGAGCACCAACGATGAGGGCGAACTCAAAACCTGGCGTTTTGAAGGCACCTTTGAGAACGGTCGCCTTAAAGGAGAGGGCAGCTATAGCGACGACCTGGGAAGCTATGAGGGCCTGTTCAAAAACTCGCTTCCCGACGGCAGCGGCATCTATCGCTCAAACAGTGGCTGGCGCTACGAAGGAGAATTCCTGGCAGGCAGGATGACCGGCAAAGGCACGGCCTACTTAGCTGACGGCAGCGTCTCCAAAGGGGTGTTCGAAGACGGCATGCAGGTAAGCATCGGCTAGAGCAAAAGGGGAGGGCCAGGTAACAAGCAGGTAACCGGGCAACAAGAGAACAACACTCGCTATTCAGCCTTTTCTGAGCACACCGTATCAGGTATACTTACGAAAGTACCGAATTATTACTTGTGCGTCAGATTGTAGACGGGGTTACCGCAAAACACCCATCGCAAGAGCGAAGGATTTTGCAGAGTACGGCGGTCCGGTTGACCGGCGTGGGGTCAGTGAACTTACGAGCACGTTTACCCGGGTAGTAGTCAATGGAGAAATGGTGATAAGAAAGTCGCACGAGTAAGGGAAGCTGCACTACTGAGCGTAATGATCTGGTTTGTTGGGGTTGGATGCTCAGAGCAGTTGTTGTGACGTGATGTGCAATGAATGAATCGATGCCTGCATTAACCATTGACACTCGAACGAAAAAGGGGTGGGTATGGCACCTAAAGGGTTACTGTCTATAGGGGAGTTTTCAAGACTAACAGGGATTCCTCGCTCAAAACTGATCTATTACGATGAGATCGGGCTTCTGCCGGCAGCAAAACGCGCCGATAACAACTACCGGTACTATGCGCTTAACCAAATACTCACGGTAGGTTTTATCAACGATCTTGCCAACTTCGGCACACCACTCAAAGATCTGCTTGCGCTGGTACAACACCGTACTCCCGAGGTTTTACTCGAAGTGCTCACCAAAGCCACCGAGGAGCAAAAGCAAAAGATTGCCATCCTCAAAGAATCCTTAACGGTTATGGGAGTCATGTCCGATCTCATGACGCTCGGGCTCAAGGCGGGGGACAGCTCGGTAGAGATTGTGGAGTATGAACCTGACTACATTGTGCTGGGAGGCGAGAATACCCATCAGGATGCCGCAACGTTTTACCCGGCATGGCTGAGCTTTATGAATATGGCCAAGAAAGCCGGTATCAATATCAATTATCCTGTGGGCGGGTATTTTGAAAACATGGAGCGGTTCATTGCCAACCCCGGTTTGCCCTCGCGCTTTTACTTCATCAATCCTCACGGCAAGGACGTTCGCAGCGGCGGCAAGTGGCTGGCGGGATACGTGCGAGGCTTTTACGGGCAACCCGGCGACTTAATTGTCCGCATGCTGGACTTTGCTAAAGAAAACAATCTGGAGCTCACCGGCCCGGTCTACAACACCTTTTTGTTTGACGAGACAAGCACGGTTGACCCTGACCAATACCTTATGCGCGCCTCTGTCAAGATTGCTGAAGACGAGTAAAGCGCCGCAATTGCCTGATTGGCAACAGGCGGTAACAGCCTGCCAACAGGGGTGGGACCGTAAAGCCGGAGGGAGTATTATTCTCTGTGCTACTCAGCGCATACCGGGTGTACACTGCGAGTTTTACCGATGCCCCCGCTTTTCTTGTGCACATCGTTTTATGAGGAGTGTCGAGGGAGAACGCTCATTGGGACCGGTATGAGCGACTCGCAGGCAAAAGCCGCGCCTTGAGTGATAAAGAACACGTACCTGTGTCTGCAGCAGGGTTTGTTGACCGGCAGCAGAGAAGAGAGAATAGCAGCAGGGATAGTAGAGTAAGTGAACAAAAAGAGACTGTACAAAAGCTCCAATGCTGTCATTGGCGGTGTCTGCGGCGGGATTGCCGAATATTTTGGTATCGATCCCACGCTCGTCCGCATCATTGCCGTTGCCCTGCTTATCGTTGCCTGGGGCATTCCGCTGGTCTTTTACCTCGTATTATTGGTGGCGCTTCCGCCTGATCCCGGGGCGGCCCAGGGCTATGTCGATGCTCGCGCAGTTTCCACAGACCAGCCGCCACCACCCGATCCTGCCACCCGCGTTTCTGCTTACCGCACTCAGGCATCGCATCATAGTGCTACCTGGGTCACGCAGTCAGTCACGGACACGGCCCATACGGTGGCCAACTCCGTAAAAAGCAATTCATCGGCGGTGCTCGTGGTGGGCGCGGTGCTCATAGGAGTTGGCGTCATTGCGCTCCTCAGCAATTTTGTGCATATCTCAATCTGGCGCTTCTGGCCGGCGATCCTGATCATGGTTGGCCTGGTGAGCCTGTTTACCCCCAGCCATAACGGCTGGTCGCTGGAGCGCGCGGGTAACTCAATAGCGCTCATCAGCATAGGGCTTGCTCTTTTGGCCTGGATGCTTCAGATCATTCAAACGAGAGTGTTGGTTGCCGCATTCCTGGGATTGTGGCCGGTGCTTTTGATATCACTGGGAATCGCCATCATAGGAGCTGCACGCAAGAGCAGCATCCTTTTTCTCGCAAGCTCACTGGTATTTTCTGCAACGATAATACTTGGCTTGTGGGTGTACGGGGGGCTTGATTGGGTAAGCCTGGGAGAAACGCCGCTGCTCAAAGACAGCGACGGCATCCAGGAGCTCCTCGCAGACCTCAAGCAGTTCCAGTAGAGCAGGAAAACAATATGACCAGTAACGAAACAAACAGACCGGACAAAAACAACAGGCCCCCCGATGGCAAAGTGAGCTTTTCTACGCTTGCCCTGGCAGTGGGGATACTGCTGGTGCTCTTTGGGCTCTGGCAGCTGGCACAGCGCTTTTTGGGAACCTGGTTTTCGGAGATCTGGCACGTTGTGTCCCTGGCCATCAACATTGCCTGGCCTTTGGTGATCATCGCAGGAGGAGTGAGTTTGATGCTCGTCGCTCGCAAGGGCAACCTGAGCCTGCCAACCGACCGAAAGCTCTTTCGCTCTATCCGCAACAAAAAAGTCGGGGGAGTCTGTGGCGGCATTGCGGAATACCTCGGCGCAGACCCCGCCGTTGTGCGGGTGATAGCCATTGTGCTCGCCATCCTCTGCTGGTATGTGATCATTCCGCTCTATCTGCTCTTTTGGATTATCATCGAGTCGGACTCCAAAAACTACAACAATTGGGTTTAGATTTCTGATAAATCGGGTCTTTCAGCACATTTAACTTTAGATTGCAAAGACAGTGTTAATCAAAGTGTTTATAATGTGGGGTAGCGCAGCGCTTCAGTTACCTGCGCTTAAGTGTCTAATTTGGTGTTGGGACAGTAAGATTGCAAGGACGGACACGATCGATAACATTACTTTAAGGAGAAGAATATGTCTGAGAAAATCCAATTGAGGTTTAAGAAAACAATCAAAACCGTGGGGGTTATGCTCGTAGTAATATCACTGGCGGCACTGTGCTGCGCGTCAATCGTCTCTGCTTATGCCGATTACGCTCCCGTGGCCCCTCCCGTGGCTCAGCTTTTACCAACGGCTCCTCCGCCACCAGCGCCTCTCTCCTACACCCCGCCGCCAGCAACGCCTGTCACTCCCAGCATACCTGGCTGTGTACCGTTTACCTGGGGGGGCCCCGACTCTCCGATGTAAGGAGAGTTATTCCTTGGTAACGTCCCTTCTCCCTGTCCCCAAACGTACCGGTGGCCCGAGGCCACCGGTACGTTTTTTTACCGGACGGCCCCGTTGTTTTGTCTTTGCTCCGTCCCTGCGTCAAAAAAAGTGAAGCGGTATAATGTGGTGCTTCAAGCGATTTTTTGAAAGAGGTGTGAGGAATGGTCGATCGTATATTGGTAGAAGATGCATTGGAACTGATTCGCCCGGCACTGCAGGCTGACGGCGGCGATGTCAAG